>NZ_DATNPA010000164.1:0-30968 GCF_036703385.1 Allocoleopsis sp.
GGACTTGCTGCTCAGCTAATTCTGAAATTCATCCAAATGGCTGAGTTCAGTAGCCGGTGAGGCTGGTTAAAATTGGATTATATTAAGAAGAGTTACAAATACTTGCATAATGCCTGTTTTGTGCAGCTATACCTGAAATAACCTTCGCCTAAGGAATAACAGCGGTGACATCACGCCTAAAACTTACCCAGACTACTGAAGAATCCTTAATTGCAGCTTTTTTCCGCAAATCAGGCGGTCGCTGGCACTCGGAGCGTCGCTACTACACGCTGCCAGATGGAGAGACCAAAGAGATGGTCAGCCTGATTACTGTACGATTTCTGGAGCAAGGCTGTGATGAACTGCTGGAGTTGCAGCAATTGCACGAGTTACCGGATGGTATGGCTCTTACCTGCGGTACTCATGTGAGCTGGAAAAGTCGTGATTCCGTCACGGGGCGTAAGCAATCTGAAGACTCGACGGTGTTTGGGGCATTAGGCGATATACTTTATCGCGATCGCGGTTTTGCCACCTCTAAGCCTATTACTGCCCAGTACTACTTCTCCCATCCCCAAACCTTATGCTTACGAACCGAATACAAAGGCTCTGTATTTGAGGAAGAAGTTAAACTGGTTGGCGACCACTATCGCACGCGGCAAAGTATCATCTCCCGTGCTGGTGAACAGAAGATGATCGGTCAGTATTTGGAAAAGCGAATCAAGCTTGATTAATCAAAAACAAACCCCGCTATTTCTACCGGGGCTTTTGTTTAGATTACAGTCTGAAATTTTATTTAAGCGATTCAGCACTAGAAGTAGAAGCCGCCAACTCCTCTAAGCGTTCCTGCTGATCTTGGCTAATGCAAGATTGAATCATTGTTTCCAAATCGCCTTCAAGAACTGGGTTAAGTGAATAGTTTTGACCCAGACGGTGATCGGTAACGCGATTGTCTTTGTAATTATAAGTTCGGATTTTCTCGGATCGAGAACCGGTACCTACTTGTAACAGCCGCATCGATCTTACAGCTTGTTGTTGCTCCTGTAGCTTGATCTCGTAAAGCTTAGCGCGGAGAATCTGCATCGCTCGCTCTCGGTTTTGCAGCTGAGAGCGCTCTTCCGTACAGAACACTCGAATCCCTGTAGGCTTGTGGATCAGGTCAACGGCTGTTTCCACTTTGTTAACGTTTTGTCCACCAGCACCGCCGGAACGAGCGGTTTTCATTTCTATATCTTTTGGGTCAATGTGGACTTCCACATCATCCACTTCCGGCATCACTGCCACCGTTGCTGTAGATGTGTGAACTCGTCCCCCGGCTTCTGTGACCGGCACCCGTTGTACCCGATGAACGCCCGCTTCAAACTTCAGCTTACTGTAAACCTGGTCGCCCTGAATTTCCAGAATCGCCTCTTTAAAGCCGCCCATATCTGCCAGCGACTCAGAAAGCAACTTGACCCGCCACTTTTGAGATTCGGCGTAACGGGAGTACATCCGCACCAAGTCACCGGCCCAGATACTTGCTTCATCGCCACCCGTTCCAGCCCGAATTTCCAACATGATGTTTTTGTCATCATTAGGGTCACGGGGCAATAGTAAAATTTTCAGGCGGGCTTCCAGCTCGTTTGACTTATTCTCAAGTTCCTCCACTTCCAAGGCTGCCATCTCATGCAACTCTGGGTCGCTACTGGATTCCTTGAGGACGCTGCGTGCTCCCGCTAGCTCTTGCTGAGTTATCTTCCAGGTATCGTAGGTATTGACAACTTCCTCCAGGGAGGAACGCGCCTTTGTGACCCGTTGCATCTCGTTCGGGTCGGTCGCAATATCGGGATCGGCTAGACGCCGTGTTAACTCATTAAAAGTTTGCTCAACCGATTGTAGTTTCTCCAGTAGGTAGGTTTCCGCCATGACTTGTGCGATCGCTCCATCGAAATAGCTGATTGGCTTACAAATAAAAAGAATCGACCCAGCTCTTAAGAGGGACTGGGTGATGATAGCAAGCCAAGTTCGCTATTTTTCTTTTGAGCCTGGTTTGTTCGCTGGAGCCGCATCATCGAGCATTCCGTATTTCCGCATAAAGCGCTCGACTCGACCTTCGGTGTCAATCATTTTCTGCGTACCTGTGTAGAAAGGGTGGTTGCCCGACCACACATCAACATGGAGTTCTGGCTTGGTTGAGCCAACGGTCATCACAACTTCCCCGTTGCAATAGACCTTAGCTTCTGGATACCACTTGGGATGAATATCAGATTTTGGCATGACTTTTCCTTGACTTTAAACTTTTGTCAACCCTTTTTAAATTTTAGCTTTTTGCTGCTGAGCAAGGGACTCCGGTACGGAGGACTGGGAACTAGGGAACCGTAGAATTCCCAATCCCGTTCTGGGTTAGCAATTAGCTGACACTTGAGGAGTACAAAGCGTTTATCGCTTGGAGTACTGAGGTGCTTTACGAGCTTTGTGTAAGCCGTATTTTTTGCGTTCTTTGGCTCGTGGGTCACGAGTCAAGTAGCCTTCTATTTTTAGAGGTGAACGGTTGTCTGGGTCTAGTTCACACAAGGCTCTAGCCACTCCCAGACGAATTGAGTCAGCTTGACCGGTTAAGCCACCCCCGTGAGCATTCACTAAGATGTCATACTCATTTTCCAGACCCAGAGTTTCTAGAGGGGCTTTTGCCACTGCGATATAAGCGGCATTGTATTGGAAGTAAAGGTCTCCTGGGTGATTATTGACCACAAGCTGACCACTACCAGGAACTAGACGCACACGGGCTACGGAAGACTTACGGCGACCCGTGCCCCAGTACATGACGCGATCGGTTGTTTCTGTAGCTTGCATTATTTATCTCCTCCTGGGATGGTCTGAATAGTGAGGGTTTGTGGTTGTTGGGCTTGGTGGGGATGGCTGTCCCCTGCGTAAACTTTCAGTTTTGTGAACAGACCCTTACCGAGCGAGTTCTTGGGCAGCATTCCCTTAACGGCATGTTCAATAATCCGTTCCGGTATACGGGCTTGCAACTTAGCAAAGGTCTCTGTCTTCATCCCGCCGGGACGACCTGAATGACGGCGATAAAGCTTCTGAGTTCGTTTTTTGCCAGTGACCATAATTTTTTCCGCATTGACCACGATGACAAAATCACCGGTATCCATGTGGGGAGTGTAGGTCGGTTTGTTTTTACCCGTAAGAATCATGGCAATCTCACTAGCTAGCCGTCCTAGACGTTGGTTGGTCGCGTCTATGAGGTACCAATTTTTTTCGAGGGAGTCCTGAGGGGGGAGGTATGTTTTTTCCATCGGTCTGTATCTAAGTTGAAAGTTTAAAGTTAGGTTGAAGGTTGAAAGTTGAGAGGTTGAAACTTTTTCGCGTTAGGAGCTCTACTCGTTCTGCGTGGGCGCAGGGTTCTCCGAAGGAGTAGGGGGAGATTTAAGCGAAGCCGAAGCAACGTATAACCTTTTAACCTACAACCTTCAACCCATCACTTGAGGCAGTATTCAGCTTCACTCAAGGTGGGTAAGAGAAACTTGGGCTGTGTGTCAAACCAAACTTCTGGAGGAAAGGGCGAGTTTGGGTAGCCGACACGTAATAAGCACAGCCCCTTGGCGGGGGCTGCGTATCTTACTTTTTCGCGGCACTGGTTAACCCAAAGTTCTGTGAAATCTTTTGGGTCTAGCTCTCCCCTTCCTACTTGTACTAACATTCCCACCAAGAGCCGCACCATGCCATATAAAAATCCATTAGCCTGAATTTCTATATGAATAAATGAGCCATTGCGGTAACATTCTGCCGCTTGGACATCAACCCAAGAATGCGATCGCCCTGAGTTGGCGCGGTGGAATGCTGCTAGGTGGTGCTTACCAATCAGGGGGTTTAATGCCTCCTGAATGAGAACCTCATCAAGGGGTGCATAATAATAATGCCAACTAAAGGGTCGCACAAACAAGTTGGGTCGCTTGTCGATATAGAGGGTGTATCGGTAACGACGCCAGCTAGCGCTGAAACGAGCGTGCCAGTCGGGAGCAACCGACGCTGACGCCCGAATTAGGATATCGTCAGGTAGCCTGCTATTGAGAACATTCGCCCAGCGGTGGGCTGGGATCGATCCTGTAGCATTAAAGTGGGCGACCTGAGCAGCGGCGTGAACCCCTGTATCTGTACGACCCGCCCCATGTAAAGTCACGGGGTGCTGTAGCACTGTAGCGATCGCTTGTTCAATTTCCTGCTGTACGCTGCGATGGTGAGGTTGCCTCTGCCAGCCCGAAAAATTGGTACCCAGGTATTGAATCACCAGGGCAATTCTCCCAGAGTTGGGGTGAAGGTTGTAGGTTAACGGCTTGCCAATTGCCTCACCTTGGCTTGAACGTTCAATGTTCAAACCTTTAACCTCGCCAGCGTCCTCGGATAAACTTCGGCGCTGCGCTAACAACTGTTCGTTGGAGCCTTCAACCTTCAACCTTCAACCTTCTAACCTTCAACCTTATTATCAGACCAGCTCGATAATAGCCATTTCTGCATTATCGCCACGACGTGGCACGGTTCTCAAGATGCGGGTATATCCGCCGTTGCGATCGCTATAGCGCTCTTTAACTCCCTCAAAAAGGGAATGAACCAACTGCTTGTCGTAAATATAGCCCAGCGCCTGACGCCGGGACGCCAAGGAGCCGTTTTTAGCCAGGGTAATCATTTTTTCCACTTCCGCACGCACAGCTTTCGCCCGCACTTTAGTGGTGGTGATTCGTCCGTGACGAATCAATTCTGTTGCCAGGGATCTCAGCAGAGCCTTTCGCTGGTCAGCGGGTTTTCCCAGTTGGGGTACACGACATCGGTGACGCATCTTTTTCTGTTCCTATACACTTCCACTACACTGAATTGCTCCTGTCAAAGCCTAGCTTGGTTTGGCGGATTTCTCTTGAGGCAGCGTTATCCCCAAACGCCGTTGCAAGGCTTCAATTACTTCTTCAGCCGACTTTTGACCAAAGTTTTTGATTTCCAGGAGGTCTTCCTGACTATAATCCAGCAAGTCAGCGACTGAATTGATCTGAGCACGCTTCAAACAGTTATACGCCCGCACAGACAGTTGCAATTCTTCTATGGGGATTTGGCTGGTTGGATCTTCATCATCTGGATATTCATCTTTAATGGACTCCAGATTGATATCTTTCAATGGATTAAACAGCTCCACCAAAAGATTTGCGGCTTGACTCAACGCTTCTTGGGGTGTCAAGCTACCATTTGTCCAGATTTCCAGAAGCAAGCGGTCTCTTTCTAGAGAGCCGTCAATGCGAGCATCCTCAACGCTGTAATTTACCTTACTCACCGGCATAAATACAGCGTCAATCTGGAGGAAGTCCACCGCTGACCCATCTTCGCGACCCCGGTCTACGGAACGATAGCCTTTTCCTTTTTCAATTCGGAACTCCATCTCCAGCCTTGCCCCCTCGGCTAAAGTGGCAATGTACTGACCTGGATCTACAATTTCCACTTCCGAGGGTAAATCGAACTGAGCCGCTCTCACGGTCGCGGGCCCCGTAATCATGACTCGACCAATCTGAGGCGCAGAGGTATAGCTTTTGAGGACAATCTCCTTCATGTTTAGAAGGATTTCCAGAACGTCCTCTCTGACTCCTTCAATGGTGGCAAACTCATGGTTGACCCCAGCAATGCGGACAGCCGTCACGGCTGCCCCTTCCAGGTTTGATAGGAGAACCCGTCTTAATGCGTTACCAACTGTTGTACCTTGACCGCGTTCGAGAGGCTCCAAGACAAATTTACTATATTGACTCTGATTCTTCAGTGTTTTAGACTCTACACACTCGATCTGAAACTGCGCCACGGAGTAACCTCCCTTATTCATAAGACCCAAAAGAAAGCACTTTTATCGTGCTTTCTCATTTGTTGCTCCCGACAAGCGATCGGGTGCGATATACCAATTAGCGAAGCACCAGCAGGTTAGTATAACGGCCTGATGCACTTTTCCCGACTGACACTCCTCAATCTCTCCTACAAACCAATTATTGGTTAAACTCGACGCCGCTTGGGCGGACGGCAGCCGTTATGGGGAATGGGTGTCACATCCCGAATCAAGGTAATTTCCAATCCTGCCCCTTGAATGGCTCGAATGGCTGTTTCGCGCCCAGCACCTGGACCGCTCACCATCACTTCAATCTGACGCATTCCCTGGTCGATAGCTCTCCTAGCCGCTGAGTCAGCAGCCGTTTGAGCGGCGAAAGGAGTTCCTTTTTTTGCTCCTTTAAACCCGCTTGAACCCGCTGAAGCCCAAGAAACCACGTCACCTCTTGTGTCAGCAATTGTGACGATTGTGTTATTAAATGTGGACTGGATGTAGGCTACTCCGTTAGGTACATTACGTTTTTGCTTCTTTGCACCTGTTTTCTTTGTTGGTCGCGCCATGTCGCTCTATCGATTTAACTGTATGGGTGTAGTTGAATAAATGGATTACTTCTTAGCGGGTGGCTTCTTCTTCCCGGAAACAGCAACCCGACGACCCCGACGGGTTCGCGCATTTGTGCGAGTTCGTTGACCTCGCACCGGCAGCCCCATACGATGGCGACGACCTCTGTAGGTACCAATGTCAACCAGGCGCTTGATGTTCATGGACTCCCAGCGCCTCAGGTCTCCTTCCACCTGATAATTGCTTTCTACAGCGGCTCTGAGAGCAGCTACGTCGGCATCGCTTAAATCCTTGACTCGCGTATCAGGATTTACTCCCGTTGCTGCCAAAATCTCTTGAGACCGCGATAGACCGATTCCATAAATGTAGGTCAGACCAATTTCTACACGTTTGTCGCGAGGAAGGTCTATACCGGCAATCCGTGCCACGCTTTCTTCTCCCTATTCTTTGTTTTGTGCTACAAATGAGTCTTAAGAGCCTATGGGCTATCCTTGACGCTGTTTATGCTTGGGATTTTGACAAATCACCATGACTCGACCGCGACGTCGAATGACGCGGCACTTCTCACACATTTTTCGGACTGATGCTCTTACTTTCATGCCTTCTTTGGGCCACACTGCAAGCTTAACATTATATCACTTTCAAGATATGGCTGTTAATCTGTTTTCGTGAAATTTGAAATCTAAAGATAAACTTTAGCTGAATACTACTATTTCTTACGCAGGCGGTAAGTTATTCTGCCTTTCGTTAGATCGTAGGGCGTGAGTTCAACTTTAACGCGATCTCCAGGCAAGATTTTGATGTAATTTCGTCGGATTTTTCCCGATATGTGGGCAAGGACGTTAAAGCCATTGTCCAGATCAACCCTGAACATGGCGTTTGGCAGCGATTCGGTCACCGTGCCTTCCATTTCAATTAAGTCTTGTTTAGCCAATGGACTCAACCCTCAATACGATCAACCCCTCCTACACCTTCCAGAGTTGTGGATGTTTGTCTAGGGATTCTTAACATATTTTAGCAAAAATGTCTGCTCAGCAGCTGAGTTTTGTAGACCCCTTCTGTCTCTTTGGAGACGTTAATCGTGAACTTTCCGGAAACCTATGAGCTGATTGAGTGACCCTGAGACTGTTTCTCAGGGGCGATCGCTATTGATTCTTGTAAAGACGAACAGTCCTTTTCAAAACCACTCGTTAATTCGTTTCATCGCGTTAAGCTGAAAACGATGGCGAAGGTTTCTCTATGTATGTACATCCAGTTGCCTTGGGCGATCGCCCAAAATCGAGACGGTTTTCAGCGTGAACCGACTCGCCCTTTTCCACGAGGAATTGAGCCTTTCGCCCCAGAACCATTGTTTGGGCGATCGCGGTAGGTAATTCGGCCTTTGGTTAAATCGTAGGGACTTACACCGACTTTGACGCGATCTCCTGGCAATATTCTGATGTTATTTTGGCGAAGTTTTCCGGAGACGTGGGCAAGGACATTAACACCATTGTCCAAATCAACCCGAAACATGGCATTTGGAAGAGATTCCGTTACCATGCCTTCCATTTCAATTAAGTCTTGCTTAGCCAATACGTTTATACCTCAATTGGATTAACCACCCCCTTAGATTCAATAATTTTGGATATTTGTCCAGGGAGTCTTAACATATTTTATCAAAGATGGGATTGAAATAGCTGAGTTTCAATCGAGTGACGGCTGGACTTTTAAAAGCCCTGGGACTGAAGGCCAGCAACCAATAAACACGGATTTTAGGAGGCCACGACTTGCTGAAGGGATTGTGTAACTTCTTCCACAGAGCGATCGCCATCGATGACTTTTAAAGAGGAGCGCTCGCTGTAAAACCCAATCAACGGTTCCGTCTCGTTGCGATAAACTTCCAGTCGTCTGCGAACCGTCTGTTCGTTATCATCATGGCGTCCCCGTCCCAACAGCCGGGACATTAATACCTCATCCGGTACATCCAGGTTCACCGCGTAATCAAATACCTGGTTGAGTTCCTGTAACAGTTTTTCTAGAAAAGCCGCTTGGCTGACATTACGAGGAAAGCCGTCTAAAATCCAACCTTTGTGTGCATCCGGTTGCTTGAGGCGATCGCATACCAAATCCAAAAGTAACTCATCGGGAACTAACTCGCCCTTTTCCATGTAGGACTTGGCTTTTTTACCCAGAGGAGTGGCTTGTGCGATCGCACTACGTAAGATGTCACCTGTGGAAATATGGGGAATTTCCAATAAATCAGCCAAAAGTTTGGCTTGAGTTCCTTTCCCTGCACCTGGAGGCCCTAAAAAAATTAATCTTGTCATTAGCTTTTAACGATGACTATTGAGCGATTAGCTTGATTGATGCGGTAAATAACCAAGATTTAGAACAGTTAAGAGTTCAGCTTTTGGGCGACCAACAGTCAAGCTAATCGCTCTTTTACTCACCCCAATCTCCTGCTACTGCTTGACCATGCCTTCGTAACGCTGGGAGATCACATAGGTTTGAATCTGCTTAGCCGTGTCAATTGCCACACCCACCAAAATCAGCAACGATGTAGCACCCAACCCTTTAAACGTTGTGACTCCAGTAGCACTTTCTACCGCTGTTGGCACAACAGCCACTAATCCCAGGAAAATTGCTCCCAAGAACGTCAGCCGATTCAACACCCGCTCGACATATTCGCTCGTTGTCCGTCCGGGGCGAATGCCAGGGATACTGGCTCCCATTTTCTTCAGGTTCTGCGCCATATCCACTGGGTTAACAATCAGTGAAGCGTAGAAGTAGCTGAAGAACACGATCAACACTAGATAGACCAATACATACAGCCAGGGAGTTGGACCATTTGGGCTGAGATAATTTGAAACCTGGATTAATCCTTGGCTAACTTGTGCCAAAAATCCATTCTTAGCGCTCCCTTGTGCGAATTGAGCCAGAGACGCCGGCAGAATCAACACAGCAGAGGCAAAGATAATCGGCATTACGCCTCCCTGGTTAAGCCGCAGCGGTAGATAACTGGTTCGCTCGCGGTAGAGACGACGCCCCACTTGACGTCGCGCTGAAATAATGGGAATCCGGCGAGTTCCCTCCTGCACAAAGACAATCCCGACAATCATGACGAGGAACACCAGCAGGAGAATTACGACCTTACCCACATTTTCTCGTCCACCGGCCTGAGCAAATTCGATAGTTTGACCCAAGGTTTTGGGTAGAACAGCCACAATATTGACGAAAATTAGAAGAGAGGCTCCGTTCCCGATCCCACGTTCGGTGACTAGCTCCGATAGCCACATGACAAACATCGAACCCGCCGTTAGCGCTAGTGCTGTTTCGGCAATGAATAGGGGGCTTCCTCCATCCAGGGCATAGGGTCTGAGCAACCCAGCCGTAATCCCCACACTTTGAATCACGGCCCAACCCACTGCCACATACCGAGTAATCTGAGAAATCTTACGACGCCCAGCCTCTCCTTCATTTTTCTGTAAATTTTCTAAAGAAGGAATCGCAGCTGTCAGCAGCTGTAAGATGATTGAGGCATTGATAAAGGGCAAAATTCCCAAGGCAAAAATCCCTACAGCGGAAATACCGCCTCCAGAGAAAATGTCCAGGAATCCAAGAACCGAGTTATTTTTGATATCTGCTGAAAATCTTACACGGTCGATTCCCGGCAAAGGTAAGAAGATACCCAAGCGAGCTATAACCAATAAACCAATTGTCACAAGTAGCCGACCTCTAAGGCCAGCCGCTTGTGCCATTTGCATAAACGTTTCTTGAGCGGTTGGAGCTTTATCTCGACTAACAACCATAAAGGGCTACCTCTACAGGATACGGGGGTGAGGCAAGCACATCGACCTTAGCAGGACGTCATGCCGTTGCATTTACGCCTATCACTTCACAACTTCCACCAGCGGCCTCAATTTTTTGACGGGCACCAGCGGTGAAGGCAGCGGCTTTGATATTGAGAGCCACATTAAGCTCCCCATCGCCGAGAAGTTTCAATGGCCCATCATTCGTGGTGACAATACCTGCCTCCATTAACGAGGCTAAACTCACCTCTGTATTGGCAGGAAGTGATGATAGCTTGCCCACGTTAATCGTAGTGTAATGTTTACGATTGATGACCGTAAAGTGTTTTAACTTAGGCAGGCGACGATACAACGGCATCTGTCCACCCTCAAAGCCGGGTCGTGTATTTCCACCTGCTCGTGCTTTTTGACCCCGCATTCCTTTGCCGGCGCTTGCTCCTTGACCAGCTGCGATGCCTCGCCCTAGGCGGCGACGGCGCTTTTTAGAGCCTTTTTGGGGCACTGCATCGTTGATTCTCATAATTTTGCAATTAAGGGATTAAGGTTGAAGGTTAGTAAGTTGAAGGTTGGAAGAATGTTGTAAAGAGTTGAAGATTCAGGGTTGGAATGTTGAAAGCTCAAAAGATAACCCGCAATCTGCTCAATTTCCAACCTGTAACCCTTTTGAATGTCCCAACCTGCAACTGGGTTTAAGCGTAGAGGTTCTCAACAGGAACACCGCGTTCTTCTGCAACTTCCGAGAAGGTGCGCAGAGAGTCAAGAGCGTTGATGGCAGCTCTTGCATTGTTTAGAGGGTTATTAGAGCCTAGCTGCTTAGCCAAAATATTGCGAACCCCAGCTAATTCCAGGACAGTCCGCACCGCACCACCTGCAATTACACCCGTACCGGGTGCAGCAGGGCGCATCATCACCTTGGCTCCTACAGCAGCACCATTAGATGGATGAGGAATGGAATTAGACTTAGTCAGAGGAACATCAATCAATTGCTTTTTCCCGTCGGCAACTCCTTTACGGACAGCACCAATTACATCACTGGCTTTACCGACCCCAACACCCACTTGACCGCGCTCATTTCCCACAACTACGATCGCACGGAAGCTCAATTTTTTACCGCCTTTGACAACCTTACTGACGCGACGGATTTGGATAACTCGCTCTTGCCAGGTGGTCTCTTTCTCTTTTGCACGGTTACTTTTTCGACGAGTTGCCATAGTCTTATCCTGAAAAATTACAGAAGTATGAAGTATGAAATATAAAGTATGAAGTATGAAGTCGATCTTGGCTCAAATTTTACCTGGGAGTAAACCTAGAAAAGGCTTACCAGCCACCCCTTTCATCCTTACATCCTTCACACTTCAGACTTTCTTAGCATTTCTAAAAGTCTAACCCTGCTTCACGAGCGGCTTCTGCCAGAGCTTGGACACGACCATGATAGAGGTTGCCACCTCGGTCAAAAACGACTTTTTGGATGCCTTTTTCAATCGCTCTCTGAGCGATTAATTTGCCGACGGCGGCTGAAGCCTCACAGGTTGCCCCGGATTTTAAGTCGGATTTCAGCGTAGGTTCCAACGTGGAAGCAGCCGCCAGAGTTTGTTGCAGATTATCGTCAATCACCTGTACGTAGATATGCTCATTAGAGCGAAAGACGGCTAATCTAGGACGTTCGGCAGTACCGTTTACTTTCCGACGCACCCGCCGATGCCTGCGGCGGATTGATTCTTTACGAGTAAGTTTCATGTTTACTTCTTACCTGCTTTACCTGCTTTACGTCTGACTACTTCGTTGGCATAACGAATGCCTTTACCCTTGTAGACTTCTGGGGGACGAACAGCTCGAATTCGTGCTGCTGTGTTGCCCACAATTTCTTTATTGATTCCACTAACAATCACGTTGACATTGTTTTCAACCGCCACTTGAATACCTTCAGGCGGAACAATTTCAACCGGCTTACTGTAACCCACATTCAAAATTAAGTTACGACCTTGAACCTGTGCTCGATAACCGACGCCCTGGATAGAGAGACGCTTTTCAAACCCTTGGGAGACGCCCTCAACCATGTTCGCCACGAGAGTGCGAGACAAACCATGACGTTGACGGGCGGCTCTGGATTCATCTCGCCGCAATACTCGGAGCGTTTCACCGTCTTGCTCAACGGTGACTTGCTCCGGCAAAATCCGACTCAGCTCTCCTTTTGGACCTTTGACGGCAATATGCTGACCGTCAATATTCACGGTTACTTTACCAGGAACGGTTATAGGACGCTTGCCAATCCGCGACATAACGAAATCCTCCTTTAATTAAGTTATGAGTGATGAGCTATGAGTTACTTTTCTTAAAAGCCATAACTCAAAATTCAAAACTTTTTTCTTACCAGACATAGCACAGTACTTCGCCACCAATCCCCTGACGCCGTGCTTCTCGGTCAGTCATGATGCCACTGGAGGTAGAGATAATCGCAATGCCAATACCACCCAAAACTCTGGGTAATTCTTTGCAGTTGGAGTATACCCTTAATCCAGGCTTACTGACGCGCTTCATCGATCTAATAATCGGTTGGCGGTTTTTGCCTTTGTATTTGAGAGAAACTACTAACTGTTTTTTGATCCCTTCGCCCGCTTCTTCAAAGTCAGCAATAAAGCCTTCATCTTTGAGTACTTTGGCAATATTGCGGGTCATTCTTGTTGATGGGACATTTGTTGTTTGATGCCGTACCATACATGCATTACGAATGCGGGTCAGCATATCTGCAATTGTGTCGTTTGCCGCCATTAGTTCCTTCCTATTGCTAAACTTTTAGGTTCCCCGGAAGGGCATACCCATCTCTTTGAGTAAGGCGCGACCCTCTTCGTCGGTTTTTGCTGTTGTGATAATCGAAATATCCATACCACGAATTTGGTCTATGCTGTCGTACTCTATTTCGGGAAAGATCAGTTGCTCCCGAATGCCCAGCGTATAGTTACCACGACCATCGAAGCTTTTAGGACTGACGCCGCGAAAGTCTCGGATTCGTGGGAGTGACAGGTTAATTAACCGATTGAGAAACGAGTACATGCGATCGCCTCGTAGGGTAACCATGACGCCAACGGGCATTCCCTGGCGGATTTTAAACCCTGCGATCGCTTGTTTGGCTCGTGTCACCACAGGTTTTTGACCCGTGATGATGGCTAGCTCATTGACAGAGGATTCGAGTGCCTTCGCATTCTGAGATGCTTCTCCCAATCCCCGGTTTACAGTAACTTTTACGAGCTTCGGAACTTGATGAATGTTTGTATAGCCGAACTGCTCTTTAAGCTTTGGGACTATCGTTTCTTGGTAGAGAGTTTTCAGTTCTTTTGTCATGGTTTTTATCCTTTTCAACCCTGGGCTTGGTCAGGGAAATTTAGACGGGCTGAAGGTTAACAGGTTGAAGATTGCCCTCCAAACGTTCAACATTCACTTTCTTGCCAAGTTTCAACTTTTTGGACAAGTTAGTCGATAATTTCACCCGTTTTTTTGAGCATCCGCACTTTCCTCCCTTCGGCATTAAAGGTGTAGCAGATGCGACTGGCAATCTTTTGCTTAGTGGAGTAAAGCATAACGTTGGAGCTGTGGATGGGAGCCTCGAAGGTAACAATCTGACCCGTTTCTCCTTCCTGTTGCGGCTTAACGTGCTTAGTTTTGATGTTAATTCCTTTAACAATGACTGAGCTTCGCTTAGGCAAAGTCCGCAAAATTTCCCCAACTTTTCCCTTATCTCTACCCGCAATAACCTGTACGGTATCGCCTTTTTTGACGTGCATTTTGTAGCGCATTGCCGTATCTTTAGCGCTATGTAGTTCATTTGCCATCAGAGTACCTCCGGAGCCAGGGAAACAATTTTCGTGAAGTTTTTGTCGCGCAGTTCTCGCGCTACAGGACCGAAAACGCGGGTTCCCCTTGGGTTACCGTCGTTATTGATGATTACAGCCGCGTTGTCATCAAAGCGAATACTCATCCCGCTGTCACGACGCAGTCCTTTGCGGGTGCGAACAATCACAGCTCTTACGACATCTGACTTTTTCACAGCCATATTGGGGATGGCATCTTTCACGACGGCAATGATCACATCGCCTACACCGCCGTAGCGTCGGTTTCCGGCACCTAAGACGCGAATACACTGAAGTTTACGAGCCCCGCTGTTGTCAGCGACGTTCAGGTAAGTTTCTTGTTGAATCATGGGTAAACCTCCTTTTGAGTTGTTAGTTAATAGTTATTGGGGGTATGTTGTTAGTTCTCCAAGAACTAAAAACTAACAACAACGCTTAAGCTTGAGAGGTACTGCGAAGAATTTCCGTAACCTTCCAGCGTTTAGTACGGCTCAAGGGGCGTGTCTCTTGAATGCGAACGCGATCGCCTTCTTTACACTGATTTTCCGCGTCGTGAGCTTTGTATCGCTTTGTTTTCACAACAATCTTGCCGTACTTCGGGTGGGGAGACCGGTTTTCAATGGCAACCACGACAGTTTTATCCATTTTGTCGCTGACAACCACACCGACTCTTTCTTTAACTGCCATCGGGGTCTACTCCTCTTCTTGATCGGGTTGTGAGGCATCCGCTGCGTCCTTGGAGGCTTGAGGACTCGCTGGCACTGATGCTGCGGTTTTTGAGGCTTCGTCTGCGCTCTTGGCTGCCGCGAGTTCGCGTTCATGAACCACCGTCATCATTTGAGCAATCCGGTGACGAACGTGCTTGAACTGATGCGGCTTTTCCAGACGTCGGGTGGCTTGTTGTAGGCGCAGCTCAAATAGCTCACGCTTCGCTGCTAAAATTGCATCAGCCAGCTCGTCGTTGCTCATTTGTCTGGCATCTTCGATTTTGGGCAGAGGCATAATTTACACCTGTTCCCCTTCGCGGGTAATGAACTTCGTTTTAATTGGCAATTTGTTAGCCGCTAGACGCATCGCCTCACGAGCTGTTTCTTCTGGAACTCCAGCGATTTCATAGAGAATCCGACCTGGCTTAACAACGGCTACCCAAAATTCGGGCGAACCTTTACCAGAACCCATACGAGTCTCAGCCGCACGCTGAGTGACGGGTTTATCTGGAAAAATGCGAATCCAGATGTTCCCACCCCGGCGGATATAGCGGGTCATAGCACGACGTCCCGCTTCAATCTGACGAGCTGTAATCCAAGCCGGTTCTGTAGCTTGCAGCGCAAAGTCACCAAAATTCAAGGTGCTGCCACGAGTAGCTAGACCTTTCATCCGCCCGCGCTGCTGTTTACGGAATTTTGTTCTTCTAGGACTTAACATGATGGGTTAGTTGTTAGTTGTTAGTTGTCAGTTACTAATGACTAATGACTAATGACTATTCATTGGATCGGTCTTCAAACTGTTGGCGGCGTCGCTGTTGACGGCGACGAGGTTGAGTTGTAGTAGGAGCTGGCTCAACCTCTTGACCAGGAATCACTTCTCCTTTAAAGACCCAAACCTTCACGCCCAAAATTCCGTAAATTGTTTTCGCCTTGCGGTAGGCAAAGTCTATATTGGCGCGTAGAGTATGTAGGGGTACCCGACCTTCACGAGTCCACTCAGTTCGGGCAATTTCCGCTCCATTTAACCGACCACTGACCTGGATTTTGATTCCCTGTACGTCAGCTCGTTGGGCGCGTTGAATCGCTTGACGAACAACACGTCGGAAGGAAACTCTTCGTTCTAGCTGTTGAGCGATGTACTCGGCGATCAGTTCTGCATCCGCATCTACCCGCGCTACTTCAACCACGTTGATGCGAATTTGACGATGCCCGCCTAATGCTTCTTGAAGACCAACTCGTAAATTCTCGATTCCAGCTCCACCCCGACCAACAACAACACCGGGTCGAGCGGTGTGGATTTCTAAATCAACTTGGTCAGCTTTTCGTTCGATCCGAATGTTAGCAATTCCAGCGTTATTCAGTTTTTCTTCAACGAATTGCCGAATCTTATGGTCTTCCTGCAGGATTTCGGGGTAGCGCTTTGTGTCGGCAAACCAGCGAGAGCGATGCTCTTGAGTGATACCTAGTCGAAACCCAATTGGATGAATTTTCTGTCCCACGAATCCTTCCTTTTTTAATGATGAGTTGCTCGTTAGTAGTTTTTAGAAAACTTTTTATCTCATCCTAAAAACTCAACTTAAACAACTTGCTTTATCTCCTATACAAGAAGGCTTAGCTGATTAGTCCTGAACTTGTGGAGAAACCGCCACTGTGATATGGCAAGTTGGTTTGCGAATCTGATAAGCACGGCCTTGAGCTCTTGGGCGAAAGCGTTTCAAGCTCGGTCCCATATCAGCAAAGGCTTTGGTGATGACCAAACTAGCAGGGTCAAGACCTGAATTATGTTCAGCATTCGCTACGGCAGAGCGCAGGACTTGTAGGATGGGTTCACAAGCCCGATAAGGCATAAATTCCAAAATAATCAGGGCTTCTCGGTACGAGCGACCCCGAATTTGATCGAGAACTCGCCTCACCTTATTGGGAGACATGCGGATGTACTTTGCGATCGCTTTTGTTTCTGCTGTAGTATCTATCGCCATAGTTTTCTTTACTCTTAAGAAGTTGAGAGAACTCAATCCTTTTTACTAACGACCTGCTTTCCGGTCACTTTTTGAGTGTCCCCGAAAGGTACGAGTCGGTGCGAATTCACCCAGCTTGTGTCCCACCATCTGTTCACTGATAAAAATCGGGACGTGAGTTCGTCCGTTGTGAATTGCGATCGTGTGACCCACCATTTGAGGCAAAATTGTCGAGGCGCGTGACCAGGTTTTGATCACTTGCTTTTCGCCTCTAGCATTCAGGGATTCAATCTTGCTGAGGAGACTATCAGCGACAAAAGGACCTTTTTTTAAAGAACGACCCATAATTTCGATGTTGAAAGTTATCAGATTGAAGGTTGGAAAGTTGAGGGTTGAAGGTTGAAGGTCGAAGGTTGAAATTAGTTTCCCAACCTGTAACCTGTTAATCGGCAACCTTCTAACATCCAACTCTCTAGGACTGCCGACCGCCACGTCCTCGTTTCGATGTTTTCCGCCGACGCCGGACAATTAAAGAAGAACTTTGCTTCTTACGTTTACGGGTTTTAGCACCCAAAGCCGGCTTACCCCAAGGTGTTACAGGGCCAGAGCGACCAATTGGTGCCCTTCCTTCACCGCCACCATGTGGGTGATCCACGGGGTTCATCACGCTTCCTCTTACTTCCGGACGCCGTCCCCTGTGTCTGTTGCGACCTGCTTTGCCCAAACTGAGGTTTCTGTCTTCAATATTGCCGACTTGTCCAATCGTGGCGTAGCACTCCCGACGCACCATTCGGACTTCAGTAGAAGGAAGCTTCAAAGTGACATAGTCACCTTCTTTGGCGACGACTTGAGCTGTTGCACCTGCTGCACGGACAATTTGCCCACCCTTTCCGGGCGTTAGTTCCACATTATGGACATTCGTACCTAAGGGAATATTTTTCAGGGGCAAGGCGTTGCCAATCTCGATAGGGGCTTCCGGGCCAGACATAACGGTTGTCCCTACAGCCAACTTATCAGGATGAATAATATATCGCTTTTCCCCATCCTGATAGTAAAGAAGTGCAATCCGGGCATTGCGGTTAGGATCGTACTCAATGGTTGCCACTTTAGCTGGGATATTGTGCTTATCGCGGCGAAAGTCAATGATGCGATACAGCTGTTTGTGTCCACCTCCGCGACGGCGACTAGTAATCACGCCGCGATTGTTGCGACCCTTAGCGCGATGCTTGAACTCAACTAGTGATTTTTCTGGCTCACTCCGCGTAATCTCGGCAAAATCAGAGACCGTACCCTGACGAGTACCGGGAGTGTAGGGCCGATAAGAACGGATGCCCATAACAAATATCCTTTATTTACTCTGTATTAGAGACAGGGGATGGCAAAACTTGGGATGGGGGGTTAAGGTAGATTGAATTCATCACTTATAACGTTCCCTGTCCTCAGTGCCTCAGTCCTATACTTCGGGGAACAAGGTAATCGAGTCTCCTTCTGATAGGGTTACGATCGCCCGTTTGTACAAAGCCTTGTAACCCACAAATTTGCCAACTCGACGCTTTTTACGCGGCGGATTTAAGGTGTTTACACTGGTCACCTTGACATCAAAGAGGCTTTCAATCGCCGCCTTGATTTCCGGTTTAGTGGCTTTGGGAATCACCTCAAAGACATACTTGTTCTGCTCCAATAGCAGAGTCGCCTTTTCAGTCACAATGGGACGCCGTACCAGATCGGCAAGGTAGCGGGGGTCATACTCAGTCACTGTAAACCTCCTGAATTTTTGCAAGAGCTGTGTCCGTCGTCACAATTTTGTCAGCGTTTAGCACGTCATAGACATTCAATCTTGTCGCGCTAATTAGCCTCAGCGTTGGGATGTTCCGCGCTGATAAATAAACCGTTTGTTCAATCTCAGGAACGATGAGCAGCACCTTTGACTCTGGTGCAATTCCCCACCGAGTAATCGCTTCTACCAAGTCCTTAGTCTTCGGTCGCGTGAGTTGGTCAGCGAAGTCCTGGACTACAATCAAATCCTCAGTCCGACTCTGAAACGCCGTCCGTAAGGCTAAGCGGCGCTCTTTACGGTTCATTTTGATGTTGTAATCTCTGGGTTTAGGACCAAAGGTTACACCACCACCACGCCACAGGGGCGAACGGTTCGAGCCAGCACGCGCTCTACCTGTTCCCTTTTGCCGCCAAGGTTTACGTCCGCCTCCACTAACTTCAGCACGGGTTTTCGTGGAAGCTGTTCCTTGACGAGCATTCGTCATCTGCATCACCAGTGCCCGGTGAACAACATGAGCTGCGCTCTCTTCTTTGGCAACTCGCAAGTCTAAAGTCGCCTGTCCGACTTCTTCTCCTTGCCAGTTGCGCACCACACAATCAACCATATTCTTTAGTCCTTAGTCTCATACCAATAATTTTGGTTATTGGTAATTGGTCCAGAGGTAATCGGTCAAGAGGTTACTTTCAAGTCAAAAACTTTTACCCATTACCTATTACCCATTACCCATTACCAAAGTTAATGACTATCGACCGACCTTGTTTGTCGGTGCAATGCTCAAAAGCGCCCCTGGTTTACCGGGAACAGCACCTTTAATTAGCAGCAAGTTGCGTTCTGCGTCTACTCGCACGACCTCAAGCTTACGAATGGTTACCCGCGTGCCTCCCAAACGACCCGCCATTCTCTTGCCAGGGAATGTGCGGCCCGGTGTGGTTCCGGCACCCGTCGAACCCGGTAAGCGGTGGTTTTTGGAACCATGCGCCATCGGCCCTCTCTTGAAATTGTGGCGCTTCTGATAACCAGCAAAGCCACGACCAATGCTTGTCCCGGTGACATCAACAATTTGACCCGGTGTGAACAGATCCGCCTTTAGGGCTTGACCTAGCTCAAATTGAGCCGTGTCATCCAAGCGATACTCACGCAGATGACGTAACGGCGGGGCACTTGACTTGGCTAAGTGTCCCAGCTCTGGCTTGTTGAGTGCCTTAGGTTTGACTTCGTCATAACCAAGCTGAACGGAGGTATAACCATCCGTCTGCTTCGTTTTTACTTGTGTTACGGTGCATGGCCCCGCTTGAACGACGGTGACAGGAATCGCTCTTCCTTCCTCATCGAAGACTTGGGTCATGCCGAGTTTAGTGCCGAGGATACCGACAGACACGGCGGGTTTCTCCTTTTTAGACATCACAGCAAGGTAGGATTTACGATATTCTGTGAATTCGCTTGATCCCACCAACTTTGTCAGCCTGACTTTCAGACGAAATATCCCTTTTTTGAGGGGAAATCGTACCGTCTGGTAGCCCTGTAAGACTTAAGATACAGATTGTGTGAACCGTTTTTAGGGGGTAGTACTGGCTAACCGCGTCTCCTTGGTTCGCCGGGACTTAAGCCGTAAACGTCTCAGTATCCCTACGCAGCGAATATGCAAGTACGTATAAGTCAGAAACTGTCAGTCAAAGAACCTGTCAGATTCTTTTACAGCGCTGCCATTTGACTTTGCCTCGCTCTTAAGGCAGAGAAGACGAATGACCTGCTGTAAAGATATTCTGGTCTTGAACCTGCGGTTCAAAGCACAGCGGTTATCCCGACCTGAGTTGCTTCGGAGCAACTGTCAATTTGGCCACAATCGTATACTATAAATTATTTTTCTACATATGTCTAGTTATTCTTTATGCTTTTTCGTGACCTGCTCCCTCTCAAGGAGATAAGACCATCATCTATAATAAATCCCTAACGCCCATTAATAAAACTTAAGGAACAATAAGGAGGTAGAGATGGCACTGCTAACAACCGGCAGCTCATTCATCCGCAAATTGGAACAATCGGGTTCACTAGCCGTGTACGTACCCTTAGAGGGAGGATTTGAGGGGCGTTATCGACGGCGGTTGCGGGCAGCAGGTTATACGAGCTTGTGCATCACGGCTAGGGGGTTAGGTGACCTATCTGCCTACCTTACTGGCATTCACGGTGTGCGTCCGCCTCATTTGGGTAAGAAAGATATTCGAGTTTATTATCTGCCGCCTATATTGAGCTACCAACTCGAACATCTGTCTCCAAAGTCAAAAGGGTTGGTGCTGTGGATGATTGAGGGTCATATCCTGTCGAGTCAGGAAGTTGAATATTTAACCACTTTAGCCAAGCAGGAGCCACGAGTTAAAGTGGTTGTGGAAATGGGAGGCGATCGCTCTTTCCGTTGGAAGCCGCTTCAAGATGCCTTATCGGAAATAGTCTTAGCGGGTTAGCTCAAACGCCAAAAGCTACATATTCCCAAAACAATCCTGGAGGAAGCGTTAGCGAAGACGGACTAACCAGTAGCAGTACATAGCTGGCTTTTATCAGCCCAAACGTTGCCAAAGCCGCCCTCATACTCCCCTAATAACGTAGCTCAGATTACGGCTTTTGATACCCTTGAAACATACTGAGCAGATTGGGGGAGATTTTCATGCTAGAACAGCGTGACTATACGTTAATCATCGATAAAAGCGGCAGTATGGCGATTCGAGACCAGTTAGGCAATAAAAGCCGCTGGGAGACTATGCAAGAGTCCACTCTCGCCTTAGCCAGTAAATGCGAAGAACTAGACCCAGACGGCATCACGGTTTACTTGTTTTCCGGTCGCTTCAGACGCTACGACAATGTGACCACGAACAAAGTTACACAAGTTTTTAAAGAAAATGAACCGTCAGGTCGTACAGATTTAGCGAGTGTCCTGCAAGATGCCATCAGCCAATACTTCCAACGCAAGGCCGCTGGTCAGACCAAGCTAAACGGAGAGACAATTCTAGTTGTCACTGATGGTGAGCCAGATGACCGCAAAGCTGTAATGAAGGTCATTATAGAAGCCTCCCGGCGGATGGATCGGGATGAAGAGTTAGCGATTTCCTTCATTCAAGTTGGCACAGATGCTCAGGCCACCAAGTTTCTTAAAATCTTAGATGATGAACTACAAAGTGCTGGTGCTAAGTTTGACATCGTAGACACCGTAACGATGGACGACATGGAGGACATGACCCTCACAGAAGTGTTACTTAATGCCATTACGGATTAGGTAGGCATAGTAGTGACCTCCTCTAGTAACGAGTACCCCCTCTAGGGCGTGTTTTCAAACTCTAAATTTACCTGTGTCTTGCGAAGAAGATCCCCCCATCCCCCCTTAAAAAGGGAGGAGAATCAACTCAAAGTCCCCTTTTTTAAGGGGGATTTAGGGGGATCTCCGGGTTTGAAGACACGCCCTAGTCTGATCAACAACCAGTTTCAACACTATACGGCTAGTCAAACGCAGCCAAAGAGAGAGAAAATAATAGTAGTTGCGGATGGGGAGTCCCAGGAGCAAATGGGCGTACCAATCTATTCATCGACACTTCTCAGGGGGTGGAGCGAGATGAAGAACTACCTATATCTTCAATTCAATTAGGGTCTAATCTAAAACTTAACAGTTCCTTAAGTGTTGAGTAATTAACCAAAGGAAATTAGGGGGTAGTTTGGTGCTGTAGATACAGTTACCTTTGATGAAATACAGGATATAGCCCAGACTGAAGTATTGCTCAATACTCTTGTGATTAAAATTGTTTTCTAAGTGGGGGTCAAACTCATGGAATCAATCGATGATTTATTGGCTCAAGTCAAAGCTGAGTATCAAGAAAAAGAGTCAGGGTTAAAGCCCGAGAAACAGACACTTTTTCAGGAGGAAGATTTTAAATCTCCACCTCCCGTTTCTTCGACTTATCAATCCCAATTGACTTCAAGTAAGTTTCTCACTCCAGCTGAGGAAAATTTATTAGCTGATGTTCGGGCTGAGTTTGAGGAAAAAGAACGATCTGAGGAACTTAAAAGACAACAGCAAGTTAGAGAAGAACAGTTTCGCAAAGAGCAACAACTTAGAGAACAACAACTTAGGGAAGAGCAGAAGCGTCAAAGACAACGAGAGGCACTTACTCAAGAAGCAACAGAGTGGTTAAAGAAATTAAACCCTCGTTCAGAAGAGGGCAGGTGGTTTGAAGATTTTTCTTACTCCTATCCCTCCAAGCTAGAGGCAGCAATTGATTATTTGTCAGCCTTGCGAGAAACTCATGGGTAAAAGTTACTTCTTGAGATGTAAGGTAGTGAACATAAGACAGACTCAATGCGTAAAAAAAACTGGGAACGGAAAAATATGGAATTTACAAAAACTGAGTTAACTAAATAATTATTGTTAGCAAATATTACGGATACGAGTGCTAAAGTAACTGTTATTTTACCCTAACAGGGCTAAATACTCCCGTTAAATGTCTTGTACATTTTTGCGATTTTTGCACATTCTTGCTATGAATTGAGCAAGGTCTTGGGTGTTACTCCAGTGATGCGTTTGAAGTGCCGATTCAGATGACTTTGGTGGGTAAAGCCACAGGTTTGTGCAACCTCAGCAATACTCATTTTTCCTTGCATCAATAATTGCTTTGCCCGTTCTACTCGCTGTTGAATCACATATTGGTAAGGACTGATACCAGTAGATTGTTTAAAAGCATGACAGAAATAGTAGGGACTGAGTTGCGCGATCGCTGCCAGTTCGCTCAAACTCAATTTTTGCTCTAGATAATCGTCGATATACTCTTTAACAAACCTCAATCTGTATTGAGGGATTTGCCCCTTGCAAGCTACAGTTATGTTTTCTTGCATTGAATAAGAAACCTCCTAAAAAAGCCAATTCTTACTACATACTTTTGATACTTATTAGCCTTGCTTTAAGCATTTATGTAAGCAGTTTAATATCGCAATAAATGTACGGCAATTTCATCTTTTATTGGCTATACCGTTGTATAGCGATAAATCAATTGGATTGATAGAAGTGAAATCAAACTGAAGCGAAGCTATCGCGTAAGCGAATCACATCGACTTTTCTTATTAACGGAATATCATTCTAAAATTGGGAAAACAATACGACGATCTGCGTACAGGATTATGACAAATTCGTAATAAAAGTTTCTTTGGGGATTCAACCCGCAACAGAATCGGCATAAATCCAATAGGTAGAGGCGGAAGGACCATGACGACATTGACACACAAGGATTTCCAAAAAATTTCAGAATTTCTTATAGAACTCTATAAACCTTGTTCTGTTAAAAATTTTCCAGGTCAGCTGCTCAGCATCATTCCGAAAATCGTTGCTTCAGAAATCACCATCTTTACTTACATGGACTCACTTATTGAAACAGATATCCGTGTTTTTACTCCTAATAATTCGCCTCATTACTTCACTTCTGTTGATATTGTTGACCAAGCTGTCCCACTCACGTCTGAGGAGTGTCGTCAACATCCTGTAGTTAGCTATTATTCAAAAACGTTGGATGGATGCGCTCATAAAGTTTCCGATTTCATGAATGAAGCGCAGCTTTATCAGTTGGAATACTACGGCAAATTCCTTCATCCTTTGGGGCAAGAAGATGAACTTTGTATGACCTTTCACACCAATTCAATAGCTCAAGTAAGCCAATTTAATTCCAGTCCAATCCATGTGGCAATTAGTGTGACCCGCGAGCAGCGCAGTTTTACAGAACGCGATCGCTTAATCCTAAATTTACTTCGTCCTCACGTCCTTCAAGCATACTTGAACGCTCAAATGTTTGCTCAGATGGAACAAACATTAGCACAATCTAATCAGGCATTGGAGCAAGCAGGGACAATCATTTTGTCGGGTGATGGAAAGGTGAAGCTCCTTACTCAGAGGGCTTGGAAGTTGCTACATTGTTATTTTTCTCTTCCCTCTCAAAGCCAGTTACCCGAGAAGTTGCAAGGTTGGATAAGATATCAAATATCAAAATTTGCTCAACAGGGAAATATCTCTTCTCAATGTTTGCCGTTACAGGTCGAGCAATCCGGAAGACGATTAACCATTCGCCTCATTCCCAACCCAGATAAAGAACAGTATTTATTGTTACTCGAAGAGCAACAATTTGAATCATTTTCAGCAGCTTCTCTAGAGTTAATTGGATTGACGAAACGAGAAGCAGAAGTCCTCTTTTGGACTGCGAAAGACAAAAGCAATGCAGAAATTGCTCAGCTTCTGGGTTGCAGTACTGGAACGGTCAGAAAACATTTGGAACATATTTACGAAAAACTTGGAGTTCAGACTCGTACCGCAGCCGTAATGCTTGCCTTAGAAAGGCTGGGACTAATCAAATGAAATACTGTATCGCATCTTGATGCCGCCTCTTCCACCTATACAGCTGTGGACACCCCAATTGTGCTATATAGGTTTGTTGGCTAGTCTTTGATTCAACTTTCTCCTTACTTGATCAATTACTTTTTCCAGTAAATAGCTTTGCCTGCGGTTTGCTGAAGTATTTGGGTCTTCACTTTATCCTTATTCAGGAAAGTAATCCATGTTTGGTTAGGCAGAGTTAGTTCGGTTATAAGTTTCTTTCGGAAGTTAGGTTCTGCCTCTTCTGATTCAATGCTCTCTCAAGAGGTTATGATAATCCGCTGCTTATATAATCGAAGTACACCCCCATTTTTAGAGGCTCGGGGTCTTTCTTCAACACCTGAGGTTGGAGTATTCCTAGAGTATCCAAGCTACCACCTGACAATAATTCCTCGTTGTGTTCGTCTAACTCCACAACGAACTCTTGTAATGGTGAAACGTCCAGGGTAGGGTGCGATGATTTTTGGATTGGAGATTTCCTAAACATCTTTCAGCTCCTTTGAGAAACGTCAGCTTTTACTGCATAGTTATAGTACCTATCACCCCTCGCTTTCACTTTTATGCAAGATACTCAAATTTTTTTGATGTACTCCGTATTGATATCCTCACCCTTGCAGTCTCTGCTTCCTAGCATCTAATTCTAGGCTATGCATCTTAAATAGGAATCCCGAAATAGTTAAGCCAACTTCCGGGATAACATCTAGGTTTTTTGAATCATAAATCTACAAATTTGGTAGATGCGATCATGCATGTGACGGTAGAAGTTGAGTTTCCTGGCTGTCAAGCCCACCGCTATAGTTTGGAAATGCCTCAACGTGAGTTGATAAGCTAACGCGCATCTAAATTTGATAATTTAGCGCCTGAAACTGTTTGCTGCCTTAGATTGCTCTCTAAAACTAGATGACGCACAGCTTATAACTATACGTCGGTATTTTTTACTAGAGAAGTTCTTCAGATAAGAATTTATCCACGGTTAAGACGGTGAGCTTCAGCTTCTGCACGTTGAAGAGCCACACCACCATAAGTCTCTAGCCACAAATCACCATTTTCTCCTAGTTCATTAATTCGCTTCCGAATCTCCTCACCCTGATTTTCTTTTGGCCTGTAGTGAGAGGTTCCGATAAAAGCTTTTCCTGAACTGATAAACTCTATTTCTACAGTATAAGCATATCTTTCCAGCCACGCTTTCCAAAAACCTAATTCAAACTTACGTGCCCATTCATCCAGAACTGGAACTGTAACATCACCAAGAAATTGACCGTCTACAACTAGAGATTGCCTTGTACGGTTAACTGGGTCAAAATTCATAGAAAAATCGGGATCTCGAATGTTTGCTTTACTCGACCATTCGTTAATAATTTTCAAGATTTCTTCTGACTGTGCGGTTACCGAATCCGCATATTTTGCACGCCATGTTTTAGGGTTTGCTCCGATAGGCTGCATTGAGCTTGTGCCTTTGGGCAAGACAGCACCTTCAACACCACGTACACCCGCTTTAGCCATGTCCTTAACTCCATCGACCATGAACTCTCCTGCGTTGATACTTTTCATCATTTTCGCCGCCTTGCTTCCTATACCTCCTGGAACAAAAGCTAAGGCTGCCTCCAGAAGAATTTCCTCAGCAAGTTGGTTAGATACCTCTTGTTCCTCCAAAGTCTTTTTGTGGTTTTCCCAAGCATCTGAATAAGCTGCTGCCAACTGTTCCATAACTCTAGTTGCCCTTAGATATGCCTGAGTAACGGTTCCCATACTTTCAGTACATAAATCCACAAATTCCTGTTTATCCATAGGAAAGATATGCTTCCACTTAGGTAGTAGAAGTTCGTAATCATAGAATATGATATTGGAATCTTCTGAAGAATGAGTAATTCCTCGACTATCATCACCGTAAAGTTCTTTGGCAACGGCTGCGTCACTATAGGGAGCTAACAATAGGATGCTTGGAGGTGAGTCATCCGATAGAGCAGGTAAAAGTTCAAACTGCATTTCATCAACAAATTCATGTTGATCTATAGGCAGGACACGCTTCCACTTAGGTACGAGGAGTTCATATTCATAGAGTATAATCCTGGGGCCTTCTGAAGAATGAGTAATTCCTCGACTATCATCACCATAAAGTTCTTTGGCAATGATTGCGTCACTATAGTCGTCTAGTAACAGGATGCTTGGAGGTGAGTCATCCGATAGAGCGGGTAGAAGCTCAAACTGCATTTCTGAGTCTGCTTCGTTAGTTTCTAACTGAAAATGAGATTTCCATTTAGGGAGTAATAATTTGTAATCAACTTCTATGATATTTTGGTCTTCTGGTGAATGACTGATTTCCTTACCGTCATCACCGTAAAGCTCTTTGGCAATGGCTGCGTCACTATAGGGAGCTAACAATAGGATTCTTGGAGGTAATTCGGGCAAGGGTTGAAATTGGACTTCAACGCCTAGTGTTTGATTTTCAGCATACGACTCATATTTTTGTAGCTCTAAATCTAAAATTTCTAAATTCTCTTTCGCATTATCGAGCAATCCATCAAAGTCATCATTCGGATCGAGGTGATCTATGATTTCACTTAGGGTAAATAATGCATCTGCTACATCTTCTTCCGTTTGGAGCGTAGTTGATAACAAAAATGCCATATAATCAGGTGTAAAAATTTTCTTTCCGAAAAAATCTCTATACTTAAAGTATTTACTACGCCACCGTTGTTCTTGCTTTAATAAACTCAAGCGCCAGTTCCCTTCAAACTTCTGGTATTCATCAAACTTATCGCTATTCACCAAGAGGGATAATCCCTCTATTCCTGCTTGTAGGTCTTTTTCAGACAAATTTCTGGCATCCTTGGTGATGAAGCTTGGTTGCATCAAATAATCAATTATTTTTTCGTATTCATCTAGAGGGTCATACCAAGTGCCGACATCGTTTAAATCCTGCCAGGGGCCATATAGAGGAGATTCTGCTTCCTGCGATCCAGTTTCTTCCGATTCAGATTTAGCAGTTTTCTTTTTTGGTGCGTAAACGTCTTGATACAGTTTATCGATATATTTCCAGGCATCCTCGTATATTTTCTTTTGCTCTGGATCAGACACGTGTCCGATTTGCATACCGCTCATTTCTGGATATGCCATCCAGAAAGCTTCATTGACGAGTTGTTTACGAGTTTTTTTGCCTTCGATAACCTCACTAGCTCCTAGCTTGAGTACACTATCTGCCAATGTCATGAGGAATACTTCACCAGGGTCGTTAGGGTAACGCCGTTGTACCCAGCCATCCTGACTATTGGCAATCGTAATGGGGTGAGTCTCTAGGTTGAAAAATTTAGCCTGAAGCTGCTCCCCCCCAGTTTGCTGTAACACATGAGTCATCTCATGAGCCGTCAAATTATCATTAGCAGGAGACTTCCCTTCCCCAAAGTAAATGTGGCTACCATGAGTAAATGCCTGAGCATTCAACTCCCGATTCATCTGCACCGCTTCGCTGTCGGTATGGACTCGAACCTGGCTGAAGTTAAAGCCAAAGCGCGGCTCCATGAACGATCGCACCTCATCCGATAACGGGCTACCTCCATCCTTGCTGTTATTGAGCCGACTCTCCAAATTGGGTTGAGATTGAGCTACACTATCAGCCGATCGCTGAATCTGCTCCTCTCCTTCACATCCCTCACACTTGGTCTGCACTGGCTCCTCATCCTCTGAAGCCTCGAAACGCTGTACCATCGGCGTAATTGTCTCTGCCAGTGGTTTCGTCTGAATTTCTGTCTGTTCTTCTTCCTCTGTCTGACGCTGAACATTGGAAGCTGCCGGAGAAGCCATACTGATCACCTGTTCCGCCACTCGATCAGCCTCTTGCTCGTACTGATCATTCGGTTGCCCAATGGCTAGCTTGGGCTGAATCGGTGCTGCTGTTGCTGTTGCAGGAGTTGCCTTACCCTTCCGAGTCAGGATTTCTAACAAGTTCGGCTGTGTTTTAGTCCTTTCCCGCCGCTGTACCCAAAAGCTATCCATCTTCGCTTGCAGCACACCCAGCCTTTCTTGCTCTGCGGGAGCGATCGTGTCGTACTTCTCTTTAAGCTGTAGCCTCGTTGCTTCAGACTTGTCGTGCTCGAATGTTTCATTCTCGATTTCCTCCTGTGTGGGAGGCATCCCCGATTCCTCTTGAGTCTGCTCAATAGGGAAAGGACGAGGTGCAAACTGAGACGTAGTCTGTGAAGTCTGAGTGTTCTGAGAGCTGGATTGGTGGATTCGGTGGAATGACATACGCGCACCTCATGATGGCTAGCAACTTTCAATAGTCTTCTAGGGCGATCAGCTTGAATTCACTCGCTAGGATGCTAGTTTGAGAGTATTTATACTGATTAGATAGCCTCTGAATTTATCGAATCCCTGAACATTTCTTAGCTTTTTTTATGTAGTTTTCGATTCCTTAGGCTGTATCTTATTGATCAGATTTTTTCCTGTAAGTTAGTTCAAGCTCATATTTTTCTTGCTTCCCAAGGAAATCAGACTTCTCTGGGTGTTTGCCTGTCACTATGGCAAACAGAGCATCACCTGTCTTGCACAGTCTTGTTGCTTTTGCACAAAGTTGCTATGACTTGAGAAAAATTCTGGGTTTTACTCCAATTAGATGTTTGAATTAGATGTTTGAAGTAACGAGTGGGATGACTTTGATGAATGAAACCACAAGCCCTTTTCAAAACACACAATATTTAGATGGCTAGGGTGTGTTTTCAAATCCAGAGTGCTCCGAAAGTTCCCTTTATTAAGGGGACTTTGACTGGATTCTCCCCCAATTCATCGGGGGGCTGGGGGGATTTTCTTCGCAACAGACGGGTAAATATAGAGTTTAAAAACACACCCTAGACCTTCACGGCGAAAGTTTTCCACCAGTCCCTCCTAGCAAAGTAGACTCCAGAAAGCCCAGGAAACAGGAAGGATTTTTTCGAGGTGGGTAGTTCTGCCAAGCTGGTCTAGGGAGTCGTATAGGCTTAAATTAGGAAACTGGAACAATCACGGGAGGTATATTCTCGCTATGGGAGGTTCTATTATGGAAGACCGTGACTACACATTAATCATCGACAAAAGCGGCAGTATGTCTACCCCAGATCAACCGGGTGGAAGAAGTCGTTGGGAAGTTGCTCAAGAATCGACCCTTGCACTGGCAAGAAAATGCGAACAGTTCGATCCAGATGGAATCACTGTTTACCTGTTTTCTGGTCGCTTTAAGCGTTACGACAATGTGACCGCCAACAAAGTCGCTCAGATTTTTCAAGAAAACGACCCGATGGGTACCACTGACCTTGCTGCTGTGCTGAAGAATGCTACTGACGATTACTTTCGACGCAAGGCATCTGGGCAAACAAAGGCTAATGGAGAAACTATTTTAGTGATAACCGATGGGGAGCCGGATGACCGCAAAGCTGTGATGCGGGTGATCATTGAAGCATCGCGCCATATGGAACGGGATGAAGAACTAGGGATTTCGCTAATTCAAGTGGGTAGCGATGCCACAGCCACTCGTTTCCTCAAAGCACTCGATGATGAACTCCAAGGTGCTGGTGCTAAGTTCGACATCGTGGATACAGTAACGCTGGATGACATGGAGAACATGACTCTGGCGGAAGTGTTGCTGAATGCCATCAACGATTAAGTTAGTCGCAGGAGACTTTATATTGTGCAAGACCGTGATTACACATTAATCATTGACAAAAGCGGCAGTATGTCCACTCCAGACCAAGCGGGTGGAAGAAGTCGCTGGGAGGCGGCACAGGAATCTACCCTAGCGTTGGCAAGAAAGTGTGAACAGTTCGATCCGGATGGAATTACTGTTTACCTGTTTTCCAGTCGGTTCAAACGCTACGATAATGTCAACTCAAATAAAGTCGCACAAATTTTCCAAGAAAATGACCCGGCTGGTACTACTAACCTAGCGGCTGTACTCAAGGATGCAACCGATCGCTACTTTCAGCGCAAAAGCGCAGGGCAAACGAAGCCAGGTGGAGAAACTATCCTAGTGATCACCGATGGAGAACCAGATGACCGCAAAGCCGTGATGGTAGCGATCGTTGATGCATCCCGGCAGATGGAACGGGATGAAGAACTGGGGATTTCCATGATTCAAGTCGGTAACGATCC
>NZ_DATNPA010000165.1:0-33681 GCF_036703385.1 Allocoleopsis sp.
CAAAGAATAAGTGCTTTTGGTCGGCAACGGAACGAAAACCGGAAATAGGGACTAAAGTTATACCTTCTCTCGCTGCCGCCGCTGACATGGCTTTAAATTTTTCAGCAGCAGCGGTGCGAAGTTGGATCTGTCCATTCGCTGTAATGGGTTTCAGTTCTGATGCTGGTGCTTCTTGATAGGGCAGGTGTCCCAGAAGATTATCAACTTTTTCGGTTCCGGGACTTGATTGTGTCTGGCTACCCGCCGATGTTGATGTTTCGATTGGCTTTGGTTTGGACGCTAGAATCGACAAACTGATGATTGTGGCGATCGCGCCTAAGCCCAATAGCCCTACAATGACCCAAACAGGCTTAATCCGAGATCGGCGTTTAATGTCGGGTGTATCCCGTAGCGCCTCTGGAATATCGTCGTCTGGTGAGACTGAAAAGTTACCTGTTTTTCCTGGGAGATCCCCGTTATTCAAGAATCCACTCCTACACTGAAAATCAATACTGAAATAACCCGCTTGCTTTGCCTTGAGTTAGTCTAACAGCCTCTCTCGGAGTGTGTCTCCTCAAGCCACCTATTTTCTAGGATTGGCTTACCATCGTACAGATGTGTGACAAAGAGAGTGCATCATGCCCAGTGTTAATACTGAGCTGTTACAACCATTGATTAAACTCTATCTTCTGCTAGGCGGCGATGTCCTGCTGGGGTGGGTTTTAGGGCGCTTGCTACCCAAAAGAGTGCCAACGTTGATTGGTCAATTCCTATTTTGGATTAGTGTACCCGTCAGTATTATTACTTTTCTGCGGGGTGCTGACTTATCCGGAGCAATTTGGATTGCGCCAGTGATGGCATGAATAGCTATTTTACTGGGAGCGGGATTAGCGTGGATTTGGATTAAATTCAAGAGTAGGGGCGGGTTTAGCGACAAGGCTTGTTTAAAAAACCGCTAACACTCATACAAAACCCGCCCTTTGTGATGTTCGTGGGGTAAGGGCAGATTTTGAAGCAAAGCTAGTCGTATAACAGCAAACGTATCCCTAAACCCGCCTCTACAAAGATTTTGGTTTCGGTATGAATGATGCCAGATGTCAAATTACAAAAAATGCAGGCTCTTCAGTACCTAGTATGCTAATCCGCCTCATGCGATGCCCAAAATTCTTGCCCTGCAAGAATTCCGACAAATCGCTGAGGCTATATATCATCTCAATCAAAGACTGTTTGAATCGTTCATCATCCGTGTTTTCTGAAAGTGCAGACAGAAAATTTAATTCAGCTTGAATGCTCTCTGAAATTCGGGCGTAACTAAATCGAATTATTTGATGATTTAAGTTCATATCTGAATAGAAGTGATTGACAAACTTGATAATATTAATCTCGAAAACTACTGTCAATATATTAAAAAAAATAATTAATTATAAGTATTTAATGCAAAGTTAATTTCAATCATTTTGACGAATTGGTAACTCAATAATAAACTCACTTCCTTGATTTAATTCCGATTTAACTAGCAACTGCCCCTTGTGCTTTTCCACAATAATTCCATAGCTGATAGACAATCCTAATCCAGTTCCTTTACCGATAGGTTTTGTTGTAAAAAAAGGGTCAAACAGACGACTACATACTTCTTCTGTCATACCCGCCCCATTGTCAGTAACATAGATAAATACACGAGAAATGCTACTTTCATCACTTAGTAATGAATAATCTTCTTTGACTTCAGTGCGAATCCGAATAAAGGGCGAGGCTTGAGAGGAATCACGCCGCTTATCCATTCTCCTTTCTTCCAAAGCGTCAATCGCATTAGCTATCAAATTCATCAACACTTGGTTGAGGTGTCCTGGGTAACACTCAACTTTAGGTAATTTTCCATATTCTTTAATTAGTTCTATTTCCGAGTATTCATCTTTGGCTTTCAATTTATGCCTTAAAATTAATAGGGTGCTTTCAATCCCTTCGTGGATATCTACTCTCTTTTTTTCGGCTTCATTGAGCCGTGAAAAATTTTGTAGAGACTGAACAATATCACAGATACGTTCTGAGCCTATTTTCATCGAAGCCAAGAGTTTGGGTAAGTCACTGACCACGAAACTAAAATCCATGTCCTGCATTTTTTCCCTAATGGCATCTGATGGATGAGGATACTCTTGCTGATAGCAATTAATCAGCTTGAGAATGTCTTCAACATAGCCAGTAGCATGATTAATATTGCCGTAAACAAAACTAATTGGATTATTGATTTCGTGAGCGACCCCTGCAACTAACTGTCCCAAGCTCGACATTTTCTCACTGTGAATCAGTTGCGATTGGGCTTGAGTCAACTCCAACAACGTCCGTTCTAACTCTTGGGCTTTTTCACGTTCTCTCGCTTCGGCCAATTTGCGCTCAGTGATGTCATGGAGCGTACCGGCTATTCCTGCAATCTCACGACAACGCCCCACTATCAAGCGGGAATGAACCTCGAAAATGCGATCGCGACCGTCATTCGTCTGAAAACGCAGCTCATACCGCGTGTCTTGTATCTCTCCCTCCATCAGTCGGCGAAACTGCTGGTTGTAGTAGGGTTGGTCTTCCAGATGGATAAACGTCCAGCAGGGTTTACCTAAGCTTTCTTCTAGGCTAAATCCAGTAATCTCTGTCCAAGCCGGGTTGAGAAATGTCCACCTCCCAGCGGGGTCTGTCTGAAAAATCACTTCTTGGATGTTGTTGACAACCGAGCGGTAACGTTCCTCACTTTGACTTAGCTGGAGTTGAGACTGCTGCAATGTTGCCAATAGCTGATTAATGGCAGTACTCAAATGAGACAGTTCATCTCTACTCTTGGTAAACAAGCGCTCTTTTAGGTCTCCTTTGGCGCGAATCCGCCTGACCGTAGTACTAAACTGGGCTAACGGTGAGAGTACCCATTTTTCTAAGAGCAACAAGGTTACACAGCCAAATACCACACCCACAGCTAAAAGCGCTAATACCAGATAATCTAAGCCCTGTTTACCTTGTTGGTAGATATCTCTGGGAGTATCCACACGCAACAATAACCCAGGCTGCCCTTCAATATCCCTGAGCAGGGTATAACCTGCAATCCGAGCAGAACTCAAAGGACGGACGATAATCGCTGATTTAGCAAAAGTTTTGGCGTCTGATAGATCTTGGGCAAGCGCATCTTTTATGGCTTGGAAATCTTGAGGTAATTGCGCCTGGTGAAACGGATATATAGTGAGTGGTAAACGAGTCAATTGGGAGAGGCGTATTAATTCACCACGATTGAGAAAACGACCCAAAATGAGGCTGCCACGAATTGAGCCAGTACGGTCACTTTTCAAAATGGGCTGGGAAGCAACGAGTAGAGAACCTTCTGGCAAAAGCAGAATTCCTCTGTGGCTGCTATTGGGTGTACTGTGCTGGAGTAGGCCAGGGCGCGTGGCAATGTATTGCTTCAAGCTTGCAGGAACTGGGGTGGCTACCTTTTGCTGTAAATCTAAGCCTTTGCCATATTTAATTTGACCTCTTCTATTAATAAACACCATGAAATTAAGCCGGAGGTTGGCAAGACTCGTCTCGGCAAGATTTTCCTGGATGTATTTTTCGTTAACATCCTCAACAAAGGCGTAAGTGTCATCCCATCCAGCCCAATCCTTAGCTGTGCTATTGAGTTCTTGGAGATTGTTGGCTAATGCTTCTGTGACTCGCTCTACATTTTGGTGAGTCTGCTGAAACTCGATTTGGGCAACACGATTCAGCCAAATCGTTGACAAGCTGAGATACAGTGCCATCACAAGACACAACAGCGTCACGCCAATAATAAGAAGTGTCTTCTGACGCAAGGTCATGCGATCGCTCTCTTCTGGTGTGTGAGACCCGTCAGCCTGTCACTCCGTTAGCTGTTGACAATCAAGACATTCTCCACCGTAGCTTTTTAAAAATTAGTGTAGATGGCTCGATCTTGCGAGGCAATAAAAGGCAATATTTCTCAAGAATTTAACTCCATCCTCACCGGAAATAACAGTATAAATATGAAGAAATAATGAAGAGCGAAGCTAGACCTTGGCAAGCTAATCTTGAGTTTATCTCTCCTGAAGCCTTGCACCGCCCTATTCTTTTCTTTTCAATCAGCACAATCAATAAATGTGATAGTTGAATTGACGCTCTAAGGATTAGAATTCTGCGCCCGCTTTAATAACTGATCGGCATTGATCGCCCATTGAGAATTCCCTTGGGCGGTATAAAGGGCTTTGGCATATTGCAAAACTTGTTGGGCATCGCTAAATCGATTCTGCCGCAGAAAGACTAAACCTGCCCCGTAATAAGCATTAGCATAGTTAGAGTTACTTTCAGCGGCTTTTCGGAACGCTACGAGTGCTGCATCAAAGTTTCCCTGATTGAACAAAATTGACCCTAGATTATAGTGCGCTTCCGAGTACTTAGGGTTAATTTTTAGGGCTTGCTGAAATAAGTTTTTTGCTTCTTCAATCTTACCTTGTTGTAAATAAATCAGCCCTATATGATAAGCCGGTTCTGGGGCATTTTGACTCAGCTGCATCGCACTCTTGAATTGAGCGATCGCCTGGTCTTGTTCTCCCGATTGCGAAAGCAGCAGACCGTAGTTGTAATGGGCAACACCGAGGTTGGGTTCAAGTTCGAGTGCCCGTGTGAGATAATCCCGTGCTTGCTGTAAATTATTCCCTTCTAACAGCGCTGCCCCTAAGTTAGCAAAGGCGAGGGCAAAGTTCGGATCTATCTGGGTTGCCTGATAAAAGGCTTCAGCTGATGCTTGTAATTGTCCTGCTTGGCGCAACGCTAACCCCAAGTTGTAGTGGGCGGGTGCTAGCTGGGGGTTCAGTTGAGAGGCTTGTCGAAATGCTGCGATCGCTTCTGGTAATTTTCCCTGCTGAATCAACCCAATCCCCTTGTTGAGTTCCTCAACGGCGGCGGGTTGTGTCGGCGTCAGCACAGGAAGTGATTGCGCCAACGGTTCGGCAGCCAGTGGCTGTGTCAGTACCGTTAGGCTTGCACTCAGCAACAGTAAGCTGATGGCAACACAAACGTTGTAGAACTGGGGACTAGGGTGTGTTTTGAAACCGCTAGATCCCCCCCAGCCCCCCAATGAATAAAAGGCTTCGTCCTTACTCCTCTCCCCTTTTAGGGGAGAACGAGAGGGGTGGGGGGAGAATTGAATCAAAGTCCCCCTTGTTAAGGGGGATTTAGGGCGATCTTCCTTTGCCTGAGGCGCAGTTAACCCTCTCTTCCTTAATCGCCCCTTTTGGTTAAAAATTGTTAAGCTAAAGGGGGGCAAATTCTGCTGTATTTTGAAACAAATTCGTTTCCAACTGTTGCTTTGTTTCATAAATAGTTTAATTCCTTCATCTCCCTTAACTTAACTTAATTTTTAATGAAGTTTGTCTTACAAGACATTGCAAGTTTAATTTAATAGCCCACAGAAGCGCTAATCTCACAGGCAGATACCTTTGATGACATCTCCATATTGGCATCGGCGACTTATTAGGAGAGAAGACAGCCGAGGTAACAATGCCTGTATCAACCGATTTTAGATTTTGGATGCAAGGATTTTGGGGCTACCGCGATACTGGCGGGCGGGGCAGAGAGCAGAATACCTCAGTCCAAAATCAGTCAGCCAAAATCGAAATCGGCAGTTCAACTGCATCACTCCTTTTTAATCTGGGGGGAAATCATGAACCAAAAAGTGAGTTCTGCCACCCGTAATGTGGCAATTGTTGGTCCCTATTTAAGTGGTAAAACAACACTATTAGAAAGTTTGTTGTTTGTCACGGGTGCAATTTCGCGCAAAGGCAGTATCAAAGACGGTAATACGGTGGGGGATGGTGCTGCCGAAGCACGCGATCGCCAAATGACGGTGGAAGTCAGCGCGGCGGCTACCGAATATCAAGACGTTCGTTTCACCTTTGTCGATTGTCCTGGTTCCATTGAATTTGCACAAGAAACCTATAACGCTTTAATTGGTGTCGATGCGGCGGTCGTCGTTTGTGAACCCGTTACCGATCGCGTCCTCACCTTAGCTCCCTTATTCAAATTCCTCGATGACTGGGAAATCCCACATCTAGTCTTTATCAACAAAATGGATCGGCTCACCTGCGATGGTGATGGTTGGGGGGAATCTTATCGATCCATCTTAGACGCCCTCAAATCCGTCTCGACGCGCCCCCTAATCCCGCACCAATACCCTATTGGTCAAGGCGAACAGCTACTAGGGTTTATAGATTTAGTCACAGAGCAAGCTTTCCATTACCATCCTGGTGCGCCGGCTGATCCGGTGCCGCTGCCAGAGTCTCTCAAAGAGCAAGAACATGCGGCACGGGCAGAAATGTTGGAAGCCCTGGCTGATTTTGATGACCACCTACTAGAAGAACTATTAGAGGAAATTGAGCCACCCCAAGAAGAAATTGTCCAAGACTTGAGGATGGAATTGGGGGCAGATTTAATTGTGCCCGTATTCATCGGTGTCGCTGAACAAGATTACGGGGTTCGGCACCTGATTGATGCCCTGGTAAGGGAAGCCCCAACCCCTGAAACGACGGCTGAGCGGCGAGGGCTAGATATCCACTCCGAGACGGCAGTGGCGCAGGTACTCAAAACCTATTACACACCTCAAGGCGGTAAACTCTCTCTCGTGCGCGTCTGGCAGGGTCAACTTACGGATGGAATCGTCCTGAATGGAGTCCGTGCTGGTGGTTTGTACCGTATGCTCGGTCAGCAACAGCAGTCGGTTTCCTTAGCTCCAGCCGGTGAGATTGTCGCGATTGGACGCTTAGAAGGAATTCAAACTAGCCAAACTCTAACCAGCAATTCTGGCGGGGGGAGTGAATTGTCGAAAGCGGACGCACTGCGACCAGTCTATGCACTAGCGATCGCCGCAGAAAATCGCAAAGATGAAGTCAAGCTCAGTAATGCATTAACCAAGCTGCTGGAAGAAGACCCCTCTCTGGCTTGGGAGCAGCATGGGGATACCAACGAAATCATCCTTTGGGGACAGGGTGAAATTCACCTTCAGGTCGCCTTAGATCGACTGCGGCGCAAGTATAACCTACCAATGGCAACTCACCTGCCGCGAGTGCCCTACAAAGAAACCATCCGCAAACCCACCAATTCCCACGGACGCTACAAGCATCAAAGTGGTGGTCACGGGCAGTTTGGGGATGTTTACCTAGATATCAAACCCGTACCGCGTGGCGAAGGCTTTAGCTTCTCGGAAACAATTGTAGGAGGTGTGGTGCCGAAGCAATACATCCCTGGCGTGGAAATTGGAGTGCGGGAATATTTGACTCATGGGCCACTCGGTTTCCCAGTGGTTGATGTGGCTGTTACCCTAACCAATGGTTCTTATCACAACGTCGATAGTTCCGAACAAGCCTTTAAGCAGGCAGCGCGGTTAGCGATGACGGATGGAATGACTAAGTGTGAGCCGGTGCTTTTAGAACCCATCATGACCATTCAGGTGTGTGCGCCGAAGGATTTCACCTCGAAAGTTCTGCAACTGATCACTGGGCGTCGGGGACAAATTCTCGGCTACGAAGGGCGTTCTGATTGGCAGGGTTGGGATTGTGTTTCTGGCTATCTGCCTCAGGCGGAAATGCACGACTTCATCGTTGAGTTGCGATCGCTCACTATGGGTGTTGGCTTCTTCAACTGGCAGTATGACCATCTCCAGGAAGTCCCCGGTAAACTCGCTGAAAACGTTCTGGCTACCAGTAGTAATGGGAATGGGAATGGCAAGCATTAAACAGGCTGAAGTGTAGAGGATGAAGGACAAATTTCACCCTTCATCGCTGGAGGGCATCGACTCGTCGGTGCCCTATTAGATTACTCGCATGTTGCACCCTGCCGTGAACTAAAGTTCCGGCTCAAAGCTTAAGTCCGTTTCAACGGACTCAAACCCTTACCGAGTCAGCTAAAGCTGACTTTATAGCTGTCGCCATAAAGGTTAGGACTTTCTTTAACGGCTGAAACAACCACCGCACCACCATGCATAAAGAGCGATCACACCTCCTACATTTACCAATCAGAACGATGTTCTTGGCGGTCTCACCTCACAGCAAATACACTCGAATGCGATCCGAAAGTTCACACAGGTGGTTGGATATTAAGCTAATCGTCTGTCAGTAATCGCTCCAGCAAACTCGGTGCAACCCAAAAGCCAACCTCTCTTAACTGTTCAAAAGTTGTCTCTAAATCTAGTAAGCCAGCTCTGGCAGCATCTTTCAAAATACCCAAAAGTCCGATAATTCTTAATCCACGTTCCAAAGCAATTCCTCTTGCTGCTTTGTCGTCCAAAATCACCAGATCTGCTTTCAGTTGTTCTGCGAGTAAAATTGCCTCTCGTTCACCTGGATCGAGTTTTTCCACTTCAATACTTTGAATAGTTTCGATCGCTTGTATCTGAATCCAGTCAGGAGGTTGAGTCATCCAATTTTTTACTACAGGCGGTGACTCAGACGCACTCAGTTCATCAGCAACAGTTTGAGGAATCGTGATCACGTTGTACAGGACTGGTAGTATTTCAATCTGGTTAATCAGCAACAAATAACAAATTGGAGACGTGTCAGAGACGACAATCATTGCGCCCTGAATTCTTTAATAGTTTGAAGATCTTGTTCTAATTCAGCTTCGTCATAGTTGAGATAAACACCCATCCGCTTCAAAAAGGCGTGAGTCTCAAGCCGAGATGGTAAATTCAGTATCTGACGCACTTCAGCAGTGTTGACTTTTCCACAATGGTAAGCATCAACAATAATTACTTCTAAGAGCCGACGGGAGAGACTCCCCCATGTTTGGTCTAGTCGTTGGGCAATTTCATCAGGAATTTCAACCGTGATTTGCATTGACTATTTAACTAATAGGTTTAATCTTAGCTCTATGATAAGCGATCGCGCCTCATCGGTTAGGTTGAGGGAAGAAACCCAACATTCATCGGCGTTTAGTGTGGCTTTGGAAAAGAGCGATCACGCCTCCTACAATTAAATGAATGAGAGATGCTTGTACGGGTGCGATCGCTCCAAAAAACGTACTATATTTTGATTATTAGTGTATTTAAATAAACGATTTTTATTAAAGCCAGAATCTTCAACGTCTTCTGCAAATGACCGTTAAACTGGGTTTAATGCTTCTGTCTTTGCCCTATGGATAATACACAAAAATGGTATATTGTCAAGCGTCCTGATGGGCCGTGCGAAATTCTTCCCAGCACTCAAGTGGAAGGGGAAGAAGACCCAACAATTGTGGAACGATGGGGACCCTTTGATTCACAACAAGATGCGATCGCACGTCGCGTGGGACTGATTCGCGCAGGCAAGTGTCAGCCCATCTAAACCGAATTTAGCCTCTAGCAGGGGCGCTTTAATTTAACGTGCCGAAGATTGTAGTTTGGGGTTTTGCTTGCTGGCAATCTTCTGCTGAAGGACTTCAAGACCTTTGGCATATTGAGGATCGTCTGGGGTACCGATTTTAGCCCGATCCTGCTGCAATGACTTACGCTGTGCGTCCGACAGCTCTACCACAACATCTGGGGCAATTCCTAACTTATTGATATCCCGACCACTGGGTGTAAGATACTTAGCGATCGTCACAGCAAGACCTGAGCCATCTTCCAGCCCTCGCACTGATTGAACCAACCCTTTCCCAAACGTCTGAGTTCCTACCAGAGTCCCTCGTTTATCATCTTGTAAGGCCCCAGACAGAATTTCACTGGCACTGGCTGAACCTCCATCGACCAGCACGACTAGTGGTTTATCTGTCAGTGCCCGATTGTTGGCTACCTCACGGTCTGTTTCTCCCTGGCGATTTACCGTCGAGACTATTCCCCCGTCATCGATCCACATCCGAGCAATTTCAACACTGGCTTGGAGTAAACCACCTGGGTTGGAGCGTAAATCTAAAATATAGCCAGTCACTTGCTGCTTTTCTAATGCTTTGAGCGCATTGCGCATTTCCTGCGCTGCATTGGCGCTAAATTGGTTGAGGCGAATATAGCCTACCTTCCCGGCCTGCGAGTTCTTAGACTCGTAGCGTACCGGATGAATTTCAATTTTCGTCCGTGTTAGCTGATAATCGATTTGCTTTTTAGCCCGCTCAACCGTCAGTTTTACTGAAGTTCCGGGTTCGCCGCGAATCAGCTTGACGGCTTGGTTGACATCCATGCCTTCGGTACTCTTGCCATCAATCTTGACGATCACATCCTTCGCCAGAACCCCAGCCTTAAACGCGGGTGTATCCTCAATGGGTGAAATCACCATCAGCTTTTTCGTGGCTTCATCCTGGGCAAGCTGAATCCCAACACCCGTCAGTTCTCCAGAGGTATCAATCTGCATGTTCTTGAACTCTTGCGGGTCCATGAACCGGGTGTAAGGATCCCCCAGCTTCTTCAGCATTTCCCGAATTGCCTTATAAGCTTCTTCCTGGTTGGTGTAATGGCGGTTCAGATAGTCGTTGCGAACTGCCCGCCAGTCTTGCTGATTGAACGTGCCATCTACGTATTGACGGTCAATTATCTGCCAAACTTCATCCACTAACTCCTTAGGGCTTTGATTAAAAACTTCACTTAAAACTGCTTGGCTCTTAGATAAAAGACCGACCGTTGTTACCGTAACAGTTGTTATTGCTAATGCTGTTGCACCAAGAACGAGGCCACGTTTTGTAATTACCATAATCCTTTCACAAGCTGGAGGAAAACTACTGCAAAGGAATTACGCTCACTCTAACACGCTATGCCAGAAAGCGCCTAAGTCTATATATTTATGCAAGCCAGCGGCTTCTAGTCCGGACAATACGGTTTTCTCGATGGGAAATTGATTCGAGTAAAAAGCGTTAACTTTTATAACCATTGTCCTTCAATTATCCTCTGTTTGGGCTACCTCCAGAGGCTGGCAAAGTTGGCGATCGCTTTGTCTAACTTTTGGGTTGTTTTGCAGATAATACCGCAGCCAGTTGCAACTTTTATCCAACAGGTCATCTAAATCTAAATTCCACACCATCACGGTATTATCCCGGCTGGCAGAGGCGAGTGCCTTACCATCATTACTCCAGCTGACGCTGGTAACGCGATCTTTGTGCCCTTCCAGGGTCTTAATTAAAGTATCATCCAGCCGCCACAGCTGTACCCGGTTATCCCAGCTGGTGGTTGCCAGAATGTGACCGGTAGGACTAAAACGGACGTGAGCGACACTATCGCTATGGCCTCTCAAGGTTCTGATCAGTTCTCCCTGGCGACTCCAGAGTTTGACTGTATTGTCATAACTTGCCGAAGCGAGCATCTGAGAGTCCGGTGAAAAATTGACATCCAATACCCAATTACTATGCCCCCGCAACGTCTTCAGCAATTTTCCCTCTGCTGTCCATAGAGTCACAGTCTTGTCATCACTAGCAGAAGCCAACAGTTGACCATCAGGGCTAAAGGTCACTGCATTAATGCGTGAATCGGAGCTATTCCCTCGGGTGGATGCGCTTCTCTCCCCCGAACCAGTAAAGTAATCTGAGGAATTGAGATGGGCAACCAAAGTCTTAATTAACGTACCACGGCGAGTCCAGAGTTTGACAGTCCCATCACGACTGGAAGACGCTAGCCGTTTTCCGTCAGGGCTAAAGCTGACACTCAACACCCAACCGCTATGCCCGGTTAACGTTTTAATCAAGTCACCGCTCTTCGTCCAGAGTTTCACGGTTCCATCGCGACTCCCTGAGGCCAAGGCTTGACCATCCGGACTGAAACTAATACTGTCGATGCGATCACTATGTCCCTTCAAGATGTGAAGTAACTTACCGCTCTTCGTCCAGAGCTTCACCGTTCCGTCATTGCCTGCCGTGGCAACCAGCTTGCTATCGGGTGAAAAGGTAACCTCTCTCACATTATCCCGAACCGGTAAAATCAGGCGAGACTGATTATCAAGACCCCAGAGCCTGATGGTTTTGTCACTGCTAGCCGAGGCAAGAATAGGGACTGGATTAAAGGTTGTTCGCGTAGCGTTCCCGGAAGGGGTAAGTTGAAGGTTTGAAGGTATTAAGGTTGAAGGTTTGAAGGTTGAAAGTTGAAGGTTTGAAGAGTGTACTCTGGAGGAGAACTCGTTCTCTACAGGAGTTTCCCTGTGCCCAGCAAGGGTGGGTAGGTTTTTCTGTACACTTGCAACATTCCACTTACCAACATTCAACCCACTAACGGGAACAGGACTGAAACTAACCGCCGTGACACTATCGCTATGTCCTGTAAACGTTTGTAGGAGAGTACCGTTCCGATCCCATAGCCTTACGGTATTGTCAGCACTCGCTGAGGCAAGTCGCTGACCATCAGCACTAAAAGCTACTTCCAATACCCATCCCTGATGCTTGGGGAACGTTTTGAGCAGCTCACCGTTCCGGTTCCACAGCTTCACGGTTTGATCATCGCTAGCGGAAGCCAGTAACTGACCATCAGGACTGAATACCACACAGTTAACCTTGCCAGTGTGCCCTTTAATCGTTTGTACTAACTGACCCAGTGGCGTCCACAGCTCAATTGTTCCATCCTGACTTGCTGAAGCTAAGAGCTGACCATCCGGACTAAAGCTGACCCCCTGCACTACACCCCTGTGGCTCTGAATTGTCTTAACTAACTGACCCTCAACTGTCCAAAAGCGAATGGTGCCATCGCCACCCGCAGAAGCAATCAGCTGTCCATCGGGACTAAACGAGACGCTATAAACCTGACCAACATGACCCCGAAGCGTTCTCACGGCTTTGCCGTCGCGACGCCAGAGCCTTACCGTGCCATCCCAGCTACCCGATGCAATCAGCTGTCCATCGGGACTAAACGAGACGCTAGTGACACTACCTTGGTGTCCGTTGAGGGTCGTCACTAACCTGCCATCGGGATGCCATAATTTTACGGTTTTATCCTGGCTAGCAGAAGCAATCAGCTGACCATCCGGTGAAAAGCTCACTTTCCAGACGACATCACTATGCCCCTCCAATCGATTGCGCTCTGAAGCTTGGTAAACGGCTTGCGAGAGAGCGGTGACCACCTGTAACCGGGTATCAGGTTCTACCGAACGCTTGGCTGTCTCTATGTCCTTGAGGCGTCTTGCTGCTCTTAACCCTTCAAGGAGCGCATCCAGGTTTTTGTTGGAGACAAAGAGTGCTTCTGAAGAAGCACTAATGGCACTTAATTGGGCATTGATCGACAGTTGTGCTGCCAGTCTTCTTTGAACCTCAGCTCGCCACCCCAAGGCACCCGCTGTAATGGCTAGGACGGCCATTGTCGCACCTAGTGCGATCGCACGCAGTCGCTGTTTATGAGCCCGCACCAGTGCCTTTTGACTTCTCTCTAGCTGTGCCACTACATTAAACTGAGTAAGCTGCTGATATTTTTGACGAATTGGTTCAACTAGATAATCATGAACCAGCTGATATCGGTCTTGTTGCTCCTCCGGCACTCTGAACAGCAAGCCAGAACCTACCAAAATCCTTAAAATCAAATTTAGTTTGTCGGGTATCAGGGGTGAGTCTAAACAGTCAGAACTTAAGAAGCATTGCTGACTGACGCACATGGGTGTAACTCCAAGACTCAGGAGCAATTCAGGCATTGTTTTCAAAGGACGGGTACCTCGTTCATCCGTTAAGGAGAAGAGGACTTGCCAAACCGTATCTTCGTTTTCTGACCCACAATCGTGGATAACATTTAAGAGCGATCGCTCCACTAACGTTGTCTTTGGGTCAGTTCCTAGAGCATAGTATTGTTCTAGCGTTGTAATTTTTTCCGCTTGTAGCTGTTGCCCTACAACTTGCAACTCGATCAGACGCACCACTCCTGCACTCCCTGCTAAATCTCGCACCAGGGCCGCAATTAGAGATTCTGCTAACTGAAACTGAGATACGGCGGCTAACGTGCTAATCACGTTTCTCGCATCGTCTGGCGACAGATCTCCTAAGTGGTAACGAAGCTGTCGATCCAGGATATTGTTGTTGATAGTGCTCAGGTTACAATAGCGCTCACACTCCAATAAATAGTGCAGATAATCTTCTCGCAGCGACAAAATAACTTTTAAGAAAGGAAGATTCAGACACTGCGCCAAAAACTCATAAAACTCACGTCGCTGTTCTAGGTTGGTACAGAAGAAGAATTCTTCAAACTGGTCGAAAATGAGCACCGTTAACAGTTTGTTTTCGGCAGCAAGCCTCAACTGTTTTAGGATTCTTTGAAGTCTTGGGTTAGAAATTAGGGGTTGGAAACTGGGAATCGGAGCTGGGTTTATTGTTTGTGATCGAGCTACCGATAGAGCTAGGGCTAGCATTTCCGATTGCCGAAGAGTACCGCCGCTTTGGAGCGATCGCAAAGCGTGTTCTGTTGGCGTAGCGGTTCCTTCAGAGCTAGGACTAGGATTAGGAGCCTGAACCTGCAAGATGTTCCACTCAGGCTCGTCACACACAGATTGCCGGATTTTGACTTCCTCTTCCGGTTGGGGTTCTTCCTGGGACGCGTTCGACCACCGAACTTGCCGACTGGCTAAGGCTTCTTTGATACGCCTTTCCAACTCTCCTAGCCAATCCCTGTAAGCTTTTTGTACAATCGGCATGGTCTCTCGGGCACCAATAATGCGCGAGCCCAGAGCGGGTATTAAACCCGCATTAATCAAGGAACTTTTACCAACACCAGAAGAACCATGAATGATCGTCAGTTTATGGTCATTGCGGCTGAGACGTTCGATTAGGTGATTGACATCAGATTGACGCCCTGCTGCCGCAATTTCCAGCGATGAGATGCCTCGACCTTGCCGCGTAAAGGGTTGCAAGGGAGCTGCACCCAGGAAGGTAGAAAATCCATACTGTTGCTCAATGGAGCGTTGCTGTTGTTTGAGTGCAAAGGCTCGTAAGTATTGCCCCTGCTCGACGTAGAGCGATCGCAATTCTTCCAAGATGGAAATGTATAGCTGTGGCTGCTTCTTGAGAGAGCTAGGCAGACAAGAATCCGCCTTAATGGCTTGTTCTAGGTGTGCAATCGCAGCAGTCCGTTCACCCAATTGCCGTTGAGCTTTCGCCGAGTACAACAGATACCATGCTTGGTATTGGGGTTGAGGCAACTGAGCGTGATCAAGAATATCAAGGGCAGCAAGTGCTAAGTATTTGACGTTCTCCCATTCTGACTGGCTCAAGGCAACAGCCGCCAAAAAGCCATAAGCTTGAGCCAATCGCACTGGACGGTCTTGGGTTTCAGGCTCGTCCAAAAAGTTTAAGGCCAGAGCTTGTAACTCTGTCCAGTTTTGCAGGTTTTGCAATACCTCGCCCAGCTGAATCGTTAGCTGAGCGACCAAGTCTTTTCGCCCCGCGATCGTCAATACCTCTATAGCTGCACTAAATGACTCTTTGGCTTGTTCCCACTTCGTGCGGCAGGTAAGTTGTTGCAACTCAGCTTGACGGCAATAACATAAACCGATGTGATGAAAAAGTAGCCCAGCTCGCTCTAATAATTTTGCCTGGGCAGGATTCTCCCCCTGTCCCCATCTCCTCCTCGGCTGAACTCGAGACTCCCACTCACCGCCTCTGTCCACTTCTTGCCGCCAAAAGTCGAGACTCTGCTGGTACTGCTGGAGCGCCAGATCAATCTGGTCATGGCTAAAGGCATCTCGCCCTAGAATAAACTGCCAAGTGTTCCATTGCGCGGGTTGTAAACAGACGCCACGAGATGTTAAGTCCCGCAACGCCGAATCAAGTTCCTGGCGTCGGCGGCAACCGGGTGCCAAATTGAGAACGTCGTTGGGTAAAAACTCGCCTAAATCGCTCCCCAAGAGCGTCATAAATAGCTCATCTTCTGTTTGCTGCCATAAAGCCAGCAACTCCTGGGTAGCGAGTTCAAACTTAATTGAAGTCGCAGCCCAACTCTTAAAATCAGGAGCAAACCGAGTCAGCTTCTGCAAAACTTCATCAGTGACCCACAAGACGAGAGGACGTGTTAAGTTTTTCCGAAACTCCTCTCGAACCTGGTTGGTTGAAATGAGTACCTGATCAATTGTTGTTACTGAATCTAGACCGAATACAATCAGAGCCGATGTCTGCTCATCGGCGAGGGCAGTCACAATCGGGGTGTATAAGGTTTTGATGGATTTACTCAATATCAGGTCGCTTAACGTTACTCCCGCTGGTACTTGAAGCCGCTGCCACATTTGCTCTTTACAGACTTCGTAGTTGCAGCGCACCAAAATCAGTGCAAAGTGCCCTTCTGAGAGAGTAATTGCTCTGGATAACGTTGACAGCGATCGCTCATTGGATGCCGCTACTTCTTTGATTTGATTTGGCTCCCTCATTCAATTCACGTTGTGACTGCTACTGGTGCACAATTGCCACTAATCGGCTGATGTTGCTATCGCTAAAGCAAAATTCCAAATATTTTTTAATAAGGTTAAAACCAGTGCGGTTAGCTATTGCTCAAAATGCACTGCTAAGTTCAGCCTAGGTTTTCAGTGACGAGTCTTGTTTGTTCTCATCACCTTGACAAAAGTTGTTCACAGATGCGAAGGGAAACACCCCGCTTCGCTCCTCTAGACTATGTTGACGCTCCTTGCGTCGCTAATGCTGACACTCGAAGACTGGCTATCGCAAACCCTAACGCCTTCGTTATGGATACAAAAACCATCCTGATTTCTGAGAAGAGGGACTTAACTACCGTCCTGTTGTACTGTAGGTTCGTAAGTATCCGCTGCCTTTGGAACGTGTGTCAAGTCAGTGAGGTATCAACTAACAACGTGTAGATACTTGCTCTCGTACAGTCACAGAGCTTTTTACTCGTCCACAACCCAATCGCTAATGATTTTACCTGTGCTTAGACGGGATCTTAGTGTGTTTGTTTCAATCCCCTTTTCCGTCACTGGTGAGAGTCGCCAAACCCCATGCGGTTTTCCGCTTCGATAACACGAATCACGCTCCGTAGAGCGCCAAAAATTTCGTTTCATTGGCTCAGTCGCACGATAGTAGATGACATCCTGATGTTGAATCACACAATTTTTTTAAGGATTGCATGATTCTGCACATTCATAGTATCAGTGATTTCCGAGGGATAGTATGTAGCCTTAAACATTAAAATATTCCGTAATTTCACTAGTCATGATTGGCCTGACATTTCTGTCACTGGCAGCTAGCTTGTCAGCGAGCAAAAAGTCTCGAAAGACGTGATAAAATCCAGTCATCTTTGTGATATCGATCGCTGACAGACTTGTTGGTTAGTCAATAATTTCCCTGAGCTTACGCTACCCAAACTTACCGTAACCCAGCCGCTATGCTAAATTGACTGGATGACGGCAAGTAGAAGTTTTGAACTCCCTAATATGGAATATGGCGGTCTATAAGAGAAGCCTGGGTATCACTTTCCTCTCGTGACAACACCAGGCCGGATTTGAGTTCCACCGGCTTTAGCCCTTGTTGGTTAAGGCAATCAAAGACTGAAACCTTTCTGTTTCTGCCAGAGCGGGATTGACTCCAAACCAGCGTCCCAATTCATCTCGGTATTCATAAACAAACCCACTGCGCAATAACACTTGGTATTCTCTTTCCCCTTTAACGATCTGCTGTCGAACTACTTGAGAGAGTAAATCCCATTCCTCCTCATCCACAGCTAAGGCAAGGTCATCGCGGTAGCCTTTAATAACACTTTCTAAGCATTCACGGGAGAAAGGCGGGTCTTCCTGTTGTAGGCAGTTATAGAGTAGCCCTAACAAGTTGCGGACATGACCCCCACTCACGCGACACATTCGATCTAGGGTGTCCGGATTGTCAAATACCTCTGAGATCAAATTCAGCCTCGCTTGAGCTTCCACATGGGGAAACGCTCGTGCCAGCACTAACTGTTGCAAGAGCGCCATCCCTTTTGGGAAGTCACGACCATCTCGTGACTGAATCGGCACCATCGGCAATACTTTAGGAGCCACACCGGCTCCCAAGCGATTTTTTAGGGCTTCGTACTCGTTGCAGAACATCAAAGCCAAGGGCAGGGTGTAAACCAGATGACACTTTAAGTCTCGTAACTGAGAGCCACGGTCGATGAAGAGGTATTCTGGTTGCGATCGCCCAGAAGGCACAGGTCTGGGATCAACCCGATCCAAATTATCTACAATGACCACCAAACCCTTTTTGCCACGATGCTTTAGTTCCTCAATGCCCCGGAGTAAAATTTCTTCGTTGATGGCACTCAAAATGCTTTTGGTTCGAGGTTCTAGGTGCTGCCTGAGCTGGTCGCGCAACTGCGGACTGTCTTTAGTTTTAGCCGTAATTTTGGCAATACCAACCGAGAGTTCGGCTTCCGTTGACAGCTCAATGGGGGTCTGCAAAAAGTCTTTGATGTCGTTAAATAACTTGGCAAACGACCGAGGTTTGAGGTGGATGTCCACAGCTTCTAGGCTTTCGCTCACTGACCTAGCGATGCTGAGCAAAATATCAGTGATATCGACATCCGCCATGTCTAGGTCTTTACTGGACTCAAAATAAACGACATGAAATTGTTGCGCCTCCAACTGAGCTTTGAGTCGAAACAGCTCAGTAGACTTTCCGCAACCGATGTGTCCCGTAAACAGCTGACAAGTGGGTTCATCCGGAGAAAGGCGAGTGATGGTTCGTCCTAAGGCTTCAACAATTCTGCCGCCACGGACAGAAGAAAAATCAATATAGTACTGACGATCCTCCGGATTCCCCACGACAAGAGTTTTAGCTGGGTTACAAGCTCTGAAAAATGTTGGTAGATGCAGCTTCATGTCTTCAAGCAAGTAGGACTCACGCACCCTATCAAGAATTTCAGGGATTTTAGGTTCTGTCGATCCCCCTCATGCCCCTCACCCCCCTCTGCCGCGATCGTGGAGGTATTCACCCGTTGATTGTGCGGGATATCAGGGGTAGAGAGGGAGGGGGTTTGGGGATCGCTGGTATAAGTTTTTACCGTCAGTTATAGCAAAAAGGCAGAAGGCAGAAGGCTTTTATGTTTATTACTGCTACGTGGTCGTTTTAGCCGTTCAATCTGTCCTAAGCTTTATGGCGACAGCTATATCTTTCCTGATGACCAATGGCCTTCGGTTGTAAAACGAGAGGAGTCCTCTAAAACCTTACTTTTCAGGGAAAGTCCTGAAGCGCTCACCCCAATGGGTAGTAGAACCAACTATGTTATCTATGAACCCAAAATCGGTAACGATCGCTCTTCCTTCTGAACCAGGAAGGGACTGCCCGGCAATTTTGCCCCATCCGCTCAAGCCTGATTGAAGGATTTTAGGGGTGGGAGGGCTTTACTCAAGGTTCGGGAGAGCCTTACCTTATATAGATTCAGGAGTGGCACCTGCCCTTCCTAGTTACAGCGTCGGGAAAAGGAGTGGTTAAATGGGAAAGGTATCTTGGGCAACGTGGATAGATGAGTACAGTTACTTGGGGTTTACCCAGCAAATCTTCACTCTCCCTTGTCTTGATCAACATCATTAGGAAATTACAACCTCTTGGATTGAGCGGTAGTAGATGGAAAGCATCGCATCAGTCTCTCAAGCACAATTGACTACCCGGCGCAAGCAGCTGCGACGCGCACGCCGGATTAAATCTTTTCAAGCCATTTGGCGATCGCTGTTTGTCGGTGGAATGGCAAGCGGTTTGGTCTGGGCGATTACCTTACCCGATTGGGTGATATCGAACTCGGAACAAATTGTCGTCGAGGGCAATCACTTTCTGTCTGCCAAATCGATTCGCTCCTTGCTGCCCTTGTCGTATCCGGAATCCATCCTGCGCGTCCAACCCCAAGCGATCGCTAAATCCCTAGAGTCTCAAGCTCCGATTGCTGAAGCCACGGTGACACGGCAACTGCTGCCTCCCGGATTGACGATCAAAGTCAAAGAGCGTAAACCTGTAGCTATTGCTCAAGCTCCTAATCCCGCCAATACTCAAGTGCGTTCCTCCACCGCGGGAACAGGCTTACTGGATGCCCAAGGCGTTTGGATACCTGAAAATAGCTACACCAAGCTAGAGCAAAAGCTAGAGTTGCCCAGCCTGAAAGTGATTGGCTCATCCGATCAATATCTCCCTTACTGGTCGGAAGTTTACCAGACCGTAAGCCACTCCCCGGTTAAAGTTTTCGAGATAGATTGGCGAAATCCAGCCAATTTAATCCTGAAGACTGAGTTAGGAAATGTCCATCTAGGCCCATACAGTTCCCACTTGACAGAGCAACTGACCGTTCTGGATCGAATGAGAGAGTTGCCCTCCCATATCCAGACTGGGAAAATCGCCTATATTAACCTTCAAAATCCAGAATTTCCGGCGATTCAAATGACAAAGGGAAATGATACCGCATCACCAAGCACTCATTAAGATTAAAAATGAAGAGTGTAGTAAAGATGGATTCAAGTCCTCGGCCAAAACGGGTTCAGCGACCCTTGACCATCGCCCTATTCAAGGCGGTCAACATCCTCTGACCCATCGTTCGTTGGTTTTTGGATCGACTTACCCTATAGTTGACTCAGATTGCTACCTATAACTGATACTGATAAAGTTGTTTATCACCCTGACCTATTGCAATGACGCTAAATAATAAACAAGGGCAAGCCCTTCAAAGCTCCCTCATCACGGGACACGCCGAACTGTCAATTGGTGTGGACAATACACATCCCTTTGGGAATTCTGGGTTACAGTTTGGTCAAATCCCTGATTCCACAAAGGGAATACCCAGGGAAGAATCCAGGAGTGACAATATCGTGCCAGGTAGCGTTGCCAAAATTAAAGTGATTGGTGTCGGCGGGGGTGGGGGTAATGCAGTCAACCGCATGATTGCCAGTGAGGTGACTGGGGTCGAATTTTGGTCGATTAACACGGATTCTCAAGCGCTTGCCCAAAACGGGGCTCCCAAACGCTTACAAATGGGACAAAAGTTGACGCGAGGCTTGGGCGCTGGCGGTAATCCAGCCATTGGTCAAAAGGCGGCGGAAGAATCGCGTGAGGAAATTGCCCATGCGATCGAAAACGCTGATCTCGTTTTCATCACCGCTGGCATGGGAGGCGGCACCGGCACGGGGGCGGCTCCAATTGTGGCTGAAGTTGCCAAAGAAATGGGGGCTCTGACGGTTGGGGTGGTTACCCGTCCTTTTACCTTTGAAGGACGCCGCCGCACCTCTCAAGCGGAGGAAGGGATTGCTGCCCTGCAAAGCCGGGTGGATACCCTGATCGTAATTCCTAACAACAAGCTTCTGTCAGTGATTTCTGAGCAGACTCCGGTTCAAGAAGCCTTTCGCGTAGCGGATGATATTCTCCGTCAGGGGGTTCAAGGGATTTCAGATATCATCACCATTCCCGGTCTGGTTAACGTAGATTTCGCCGATGTCCGTGCCGTAATGGCCGATGCTGGGTCGGCGTTAATGGGTATTGGTGTGGGTTCCGGGAAGTCAAGAGCCCGCGAAGCTGCCTCTCAGGCCATATCCTCTCCCCTCCTAGAGTCTTCCATTGATGGAGCCAGAGGTGTCGTCTTGAACATTACAGGTGGCAGCGATCTCACCCTTCACGAAGTGAATACAGCGGCAGAGACAGTGTATGAGGTCGTCGATCCCAACGCCAATATCATTTTTGGAGCGGTGATCGATGAGAAACTGCAAGGCGAGATCAGAATTACCGTCATTGCCACTGGCTTTAGTGGAGAAACCCAGTCTGCACCCAATACTATGAGGGAAACGCCCTATCAGCGGCGACCGCTCACACCCACACCCACTCCTCCTGTACCGCCCGTTGAGCCTAGGGGTAAACAACAGGAATTGGATATTCCAGAGTTTCTGCAAAGGCGTCGTTTTCCTAATAGACCCTAGAAGCGCTGAAAATTTATAGAGAAACGGAGGAGGAATTTTGCTCCTCAAAACTCAAATTTTTTTAAAACGGTGTTGCTTCGGGGAGTCATCTACTTTTAGGCTTAAATCGGAGTTGAGAAGTCGAAATAGAGGTTGAATCACCCTAATCAGTTCACTAGGGTGCCAAATTCCTCCGTTCGGCTCTTGATCCAAATTCGTGTTTTTACCCAGCCCAACGTTTAAATGTCAACTCTCCCTATAGGGATAATAATTCAGGAATGAGAAATAACAACAATCGGTCTTTCTTCTTAGTATGACGCGTCAAACTCAATCGAGTGTACCGATCGCCTTAACGATTGCTGGTTCCGATAGCGGCGGCGGTGCAGGGATTCAGGCAGATTTAAAAACATTTGCTTTTCACTGCGTTCATGGAACCAGTGCCCTGACTTGTGTAACTTCACAGAATACTCAGAGTGTGACGCGGGTGGATGCCCTGCCAGCACAGGCAGTAGTGGCTCAAATCGAGGCTGTGGTGAGTGACATTGGCGTCCAGGCTACGAAAACTGGGATGTTACTCAATCAAGAAATTATTAAGGCTGTTGCTCAAGCCGTGAAAACCTTCGGTCTGAATACCCTGGTGGTAGACCCGGTGATGGTATCACGGACGGGTGCCCAACTGATTGATGATCAGGCTGTGGAGTGTTTACGAGATTTCCTGATTCCGCTCGCCACAATTGTCACCCCTAACCGCTACGAAGCTCAGATTTTAAGTGGTTTGGAGATTAATACCCTCGAGGATATGCAAGCGGCAGCCCAACGCATTCATCAACTGGGAGTCAGCGCTGTCCTCGTCAAAGGGGGAGGAATGACAGGCAACCTGCGCGGGGTTGATGTATGGTTTGATGGCAAGGATTTATTCACACTGACAACGGAGCAGGTGGAAACCAGCAATACGCATGGGACTGGTTGTACGCTAAGTAGTGCGATCGCTGCTAATCTCGCCTTAGGGAAAGACCCCGTGTCTGCGGTGCGATTAGCCAAAGATTATGTCACAACGGCATTAAACTATGCTTTAGACATTGGTCAGGGAACTGGGCCAGTGGGGCACTTTTTTCCCTTGTTGCGCTCCTAACCCTCTGAATTTCAAGGGTGCACCCGTAAGGTTGAATAGATGGCAAATTTCTGAAAAAATTGCTGAGCTTGGACTCATAATTCCACTATTGTGGCCTTACAGAAGTTTGCTACACCCATATCCTCTCATCTGTAGATTAATCCTTCTATGCAAACCCCGCCAACTGACCGTTACAACCAAAAACCATCCAATCCATACAGCCCATCTGTCCCTATTTCAGTGTATCGAGAACTCGCGGCTGAGTTGCAAGAATCACGGGATATGGTAGAATCCCTCAAATCTCAAAATCACCAGTTAGTCAAGCAAAATCAACAGCTGCGGCAACAAGTCGAAAAAGTTGTTCAGTCAGCTCAACATCTCCAGCAGATTGTGGCTTCTTTTGGGTCGGTGAGCGACGCGGAAGTGCCTCGACCTCAGTCTACCAAACCTCCCGAACCCCGCTTTGTTGCACCCCCTCCACCGCCCCCTAGAGCCGCCAGTATCCCAGAGGAATTTGTACCCCCTCCCCAGAACCCCGAACCAGTTCCCCCCCCTTACACAGAGACGCTCGTGATTGAACAGGAGGAACGTCCTCGCCGTACTCCACCTTCAGAGGGGCTCTCAGATGTCAGTGGTTGGATGTTACTTGTAGCTATCCTACTAATTGTATTGACTGCTTTCGGATTAGGATTTTTGATTGTGCGACCGCTGTTAAATAACAGCAATAATCCCAACAATCGTTAAGTGGTTGTGCTGATTCATGGATTATGGGCTGCTCCCTTGTTGAATATTTAGTTGCTGTGTCATGATTGTATTTTTTGACCAGCCACTCGCTTCGCTGCAAAACACGCTCACTCACACGACCTGGTAGTCGGTCAGCAGCTCGATCGCAAGCATCTACCATGTTCATCGCGATCGCATCCAGCGCGACAGAGTCCCAGTATTAGAGATTAGTAGAAATTGCCTGAACCGGGCAGGTCGGGATACACTGCTCACAAACAATGCAGCGCGATCGCATAAAGTTAAGTTTGAAGCTCTCCGGGTCAAGAGTCAGGGCTTGGGTGGGACAGACACCCGTACATAAGCCACAATCGACACAACGTTCTTCATCAATTAAAATTTCGCGTCCCAGCAGGGAAACATTGATATCCTGCGATCGCATCCACTCAATCGCTGCATCTAACTCATCTATATCCCCCGACAATTCCACTACCAGCGTCCCGATTTGATTGGGTGCTACTTGGGCGCGGATAATGTTTGCCGCCACATTGAAATCTTTTGCCAGTCGGTAAGTCACGGGCATTTGAATCGTGCGTTTAGGAAAAGTTAGCGTTACCCGTTTTTTCATGGTCTTGTTAGATTGTTTTTGTGAAATGTAACGATTTATCAGCTCGGTTAAGCATGGCTACGAATACACCTGACTCTGTACCAACCTCCTCCCAGACACCTGAAACCACCGTTGGTCAACGCATCCGAAATTTTTTAATTGCCCTGGTGGCGTTTGCTCTGGGTATTACCTTGTTTTTGGCAACCCAAACCCAAACGGGTGCAACGTCTCTCGATGCCCAAGCTGAGGCATCTACTCCCCTCGAAGTAGCACTGAGCAATGGTAAACCAACATTCATGGAGTTCTATGCTAACTGGTGTACCAGCTGTCAGGCGATGGCGAACGATCTAGGCGAACTCAAGGAGAAATATGCGGATTCTGTTAATTTTGTGATGCTGAATGTGGACAACAGCAAGTGGTTACCAGAAATCCTCAATTATCGGGTGGATGGTATTCCCCATTTTGTGTTTTTTGGTGAAGAAGGAAAAGCGATCGCTCAGGCGATTGGGGAACAACCGCGTAGTATCTTGGAGGCGAATTTAGACGCTTTAGTTGCCGCTCTTCCTCTACCTTATACCCAAGGCAGCGGAAAAGTTTCTGCTCTTGACACCCCCGCATCTGCAAACAATACCTCTCAAGATGACCCCCGTAGTCACGGTGCTCAGGTGCAGCCGTAAATTCACCTTATCCACTTGGATAAACTGAATGGGGGAAGTTCAGCTGTGGTGGCTAACAGGAATTTAGGAATATATCGCACCCAACAGCGGTTTCTACGGTCATTCAACAGTAAGCCGTTACGCCAGTGAGCAGTGACTAGTTGGTCGCTGCTCACGTTCAGTGGGAGTAGTTCAGTGGGAGTAAGATTCCCCCACCTCTAAAGGTGGTAGGCAACAGGAAGAGTTTCCATCCCCAAAAATTGGGGTTTCTAACGAGTCTTTAATTACGAACTACGAATTACGAATTAGTAATTATGATGACTTTTTAGCTTCTTCCGCAATTCATCTCAACGCTGAACTCGTAAGAGTCAGCGTTGAGATGAATTGTGGTCAAGATTGTGCCATACTTAGAGTAAATGGGATTCACTCTAAGATGCTTAAGGTCGTTAAGGTCAGGCTATATCCTAATCCACAGCAACAGCAGTCACTAGAACAGTCTTTTGGTAACTGCCGTTGGCTGTGGAATTATTGTCTGAACTTGATGAACCTGACGTACAAACAGACAGGTAAGGGACTGTCAGGGTATGACGTTAAGAAGTTAATTCCACAGTTAAAGAAAGAACATGATTGGTTAACTCTGACTTATTCACAGTGCTTACAGCAAGCTTGCTTGAATTTGGGAGTAGCCTTCAATAACTTCTTTGAGGGAAGGACGAAATACCCTAATTTTAAGTCAAAGCACGGCAAGCAGTCAATTCAGTATCCTCAAAATGTCAAAGTTGCAGACGATTATTTAACTATTCCCAAGATAGGCAATGTATCGGCAACTATTCATAGAGCCATTGAGGGCAAAGTTAAGACTGTAACCATATCTAAAAACTGCTCTAGCCAGTACTTCGCCGCGATTCTATTTGATGACGGTAAAGACAAGCCGGAGTCAAACCGTGATGGCAAGGCAGTAGGTATTGATTTAGGACTGACCCATTTTGCTGTTACCAGTGATGGCTCTAAGTTTGACAACCCTCTTATACTCAAGTTACACGAAAAGAACTTAAAGCTCAAGCAACAGCAGCTTTCTAGAAAACAGAAAGGTTCTAACAACCGTCATAAAGCAAGAAAGAAGGTGAAGAGAGTCCATAGAAAGATTACGAACTGTCGTGAAGATTTTCTGCACAAGCTATCGCGTAGGATAGTCAACGAAAACCAAGTAATTGTAGTAGAAAATCTTAATGTCAAAGGGATGATGCAAAACCATTGCCTTGCCAAAGCTATCCATCAAGTTGGCTGGGGAATGTTTTGCACTATGCTCAAATACAAGGCAGAGGCAGAAGGGAAAGTCTACCAAGAAGTTGATAGATTCTTTCCTAGCTCCAAGACCTGTCATGTATGCCTTAATCAAGTTGGTAGCCTGCCGCTTGATGTAAGACATTGGACTTGTGGAAACTGCAAAGCTACTCACGATAGGGACATTAACGCCGCAATCAATCTCAGGGATGAGGGACTACGAATCTTGACCTCTGGAACAGGGGATAAAGCCTGTCGCCCAGATGTAAGTCGCAGTAGTAGAGGACGAAAGAAATCTACTACTACGCTTTCTGTTGGGCAGGAAGCCTACAGTGTACGCGAAGCGTCACTGTAGGTAGTTCACCATTAACTCTCTTGAATCGAAGGAGTCATTGCTAGGGTTCCTGCTGTTTTTTGCATGGCCTCAATATCGGATGCTAACCAGGAATGAGTATCCTGGCAGTGATGAGCGATTAACAGCCCCCATAGCCTTTCCCTCTTCACAATTGGTACGGCTAAGTTAGCACGAACTTGGAAACTTCGCAGAAAATCTCGGTGGCACGGATGGATGGGTTCGGTTTCAATATCTGCGATCGCTCTTACCCTTCCTTGGAGATACATTTGGGCATATTCATGATTAAAGCACTCGTCGGGACCGGTTGAGCCGAGGATAGAAAACTCATCAGAACTCAACGACTCAAAGGTAACTCGACCTTCCCACTCACAATAAAAATAATATAAGACTACGCGATCGACCTTAAGAACCTCCCTTAAATCCTTTACACTTGTTTGCACTATGAAATCTCTTACTAGAGTGCCTGCAATACGCTCGATTACTCTTTGTAAACCCCGTTCGGACATACGATGGAAATTAAGATTCGTTTGAATTTCTAGGATAGTTGGTAATCCTGTTAAAGTGAAACTTCATTACTCGTCAATCCTCGTATCTAAAATCTACCCAACCACACGAGATTTGGTGTGAGCAATTTCAACTCCCAAATCGGATAGGTTAGCTCTTACCAAGAATAACCAGGCTCAACAACAGTTGGGCATTGAGTTAATTGTTTTTTTGGCAACTAGGGGTGGAAGTACGAATTACCAAGGGGCATAGGTAGCTGCTGTTACCCCTTGGTAGATATTCAATGAGCTTTTTTGACAAATTCAAAGATATCAATCTATCAAAATTTGTCGTCTCAATACACTCATTACCTCGTCTGAATTGGAGGTAGGTTGCAGGGGACTCCATTCTGTCGCGTTGGCGAAGCCGAGAACGTATTGCTTGCGAATAACGCTGTTAACGGCTTTGGGTGAGCCGATGACGATCATTTTGATGCGTTCTCGTTTTCGATGCGGCTGTGTGGGAATGTCGTCAGAGTTAGGTGGGGTTGGGGTTTCGTGGGTGTTGGGTAGAAATTCTGCCATTGGGGTTTACCTGGTTCTTGATTGTAAATAAGTCTCATATAAGAGACATCCCTATTCTACACCTTGTGTCACCTATAAGAGACATTTACTTCGTCATCAGGTTTTGACACAATCTGAGGCATGGGAAAAGCAGGGCAAGCCCTCAAGCAGGTGTTAGAAACTTATGGCATTAGCCAAAATCGCGTCGCTGTGATGATGGGAACTCGGCGGGGGAACGTTCACCGCTGGGTGAATGAAATGGCTGATCCGGCGGCGGATGCGGTGCTTGAGATTCGGGATGCGCTTGAGAAGATTGAGCCAGATGCAGCAGAAGAATTTATTAGGTTGTATTTGGGGCGATCGACTCAGTGATAAAAAGGGATTTTGATTTGATTAGATTCTGGAGTGTACTTGCAATAAGTGTGAAAACCTTTATCACTCCTCATAGACTGAATTACAGATTGCATTTCCATCTGATGAATAAGGATCTGCTCGACACTGCAATTCAAAAATTGTATTTTCTTGATGATGATGAATCATCATCAAATATGTATTTTCAGTTTCTAGTTGTTCTAATCGTTCCTGAAATCCTTGGATTTGGTTTTGGAACCATTGAACAGTGAGATCAAATCTATGCTCAAGTGCATCGATTCGATCATCCTGCAAAGCATTACGCTGTCTTTCTAAACCGATCATGTCTTGAAGAAAAGCATCCATAAGCGGATTCATGGCTAAACCTCCAAAGCTTGAACTTCAATAAATATGTAGGCACCGTATAGCTACCACACGATGCCTACAACAGGATTGTCTACTTCCTGTTCCAGCCCAATTCTTCTTTCGCGTTTCTGATAGCACCTGAAACGTTGGTGGCACTGGCAGAGATTTTGAACGGCTTGCTTGAATCTTTAGGGTTCGTATCTTCCCTGACCACATTACCGCGCCAGAGCATACTTTCACGCGACCAATCAAGTCCTGCAATTGTCAAGACTTCTTCCTCATCAAATGAGTTGTTGTCCTGGTCATATGCATGATGTAATAACCGCCCTAAGATTTCTAGCCCAACACTTGTACCGAGTAAACAGCTTTCTCTGAAAGCACCTGCCTCTTGAGAATCAAGTTGCTCTTTTTCAGAAACATCCTTTGTTTCAGGGCATTCTGAGAAGAATAGATTGAGACAATTACTCAGAACTTCTGCTGAAGTTGTGACATCATGATCTAGAAGCTGAGCTTTTAGCTCATTTTCAAAGGCAAGACTGACTACTTGTGCAATGTAGTTGATGGTGTAAATATTTCTACTGCCAGATCCGGGAGTAGATTTAATTAACTCAGTTTTTCTGCGGAACATCGAAACCTGTTCAACTACCTCTTGAGCAATTCCATCACGACCATTTGCCCCAAAAGAGACTAGAAGTGACTTCTGAATGGGTCTTGTTTGAGCCATGTCACGGAAGTCCATCTGTGATTGGCGATCATCCGCTTCAAGCACAAGAGTGATCGGAAACTTCACTTCGCTAATCAAGTCGCGCTTGTCGCCCTCACTCATGATTAATTCTTGGATGGCGCGAGTGCGATGCTGCCCATCGGTGATATCTAGGGATATTCCTCTGGGAATTCTCACTAGATACATATTCCACAGCCCAGGAATCTCTTGATATTCAATTTTCCTCGGATCAATATTGGCTGTTAGTGTCCCTAAAATCCATTTCTTCCCAGCTTCAGCACGAGTAACAACGTAGTCCTTAATTTCTTCAGCGTGCTTACTGTCGATCGGACGATTCTTGCCAGCGTGAGGATCGTTTTTATTGGGATCGGTAGGCTTGGGTTTGAGAAGTGTTGGCAAATCACCCGCAGGTACATTGATTTGCAACATTGTTCGCCCACCTTGCTCAAATTTCAGAGCTGGATAGCAGTGCTTCCCCTGCCGCATACTATCCAAGTGATAACGGCTGAAGAAATCAGTAGCAGATACCTCCGCTTCAGGCTGCACACTATTAGACTGCACACCATTACTGGCTAAGGAGCCATCAACTTCTAAAGGTGACATAGAAAATTTACCGTGTGAGAAACTACAAATAAAATATGTCACACGGAAATAAACGTGTCAACACCTGAATTTGGACGTTTTACACGCGCGGTTTGTATTTTTTTTATAACATACTATTTTGTTGATTTCAATATACTGTATGTTACTTTAAAGCTCATGATACAAAACACCTAAGCTATGGCTCTTCCGTTCGAGTATGTTTTTCCCGCCATTAGGGGGATTCAGGCAGGGCGTGAGTACTATGTTTCTATGTGTCCTGTTCGGCTAATTTCCAAGCTGTTCTCCTTTGATGATGAGGAGATTCCAGCCGAGATGAGGGCGCAGCGAACGTTGAATCGAGCAAGAATACCAGAAATTGCTCAATACATTTTGGACAATCCAGAAAGCTACATCTTCTCTGCCATCACAGTTTCAATCAACGCTGACATTAAGTTTGAACCAATTAGCTTAGAAAGCTCAGAAGATATTGGAACATTGAAGATTCCAATGGACGCCCGGTTTGTCATAAATGACGGACAGCATCGCCGCGCAGCATTTGAGATGGCACTGAAAGAGAACCCGGAAATCGGGGATGAGACAATTTCGGTCGTCTTCTTCCTAGATATAGGGCTGAAGCGATCGCAACAGATGTTCACCGATCTCAACCGCTATGCAGCTCGTCCCGATCCATCACTCAATATCCTCTACGATCACCGCGATCGCAAAGCTGTTCTATCCAAAATGGTGATGAAAGCGGTGAAAATCTTCGACAAACTGACGGATACAGAGCGGAGCAGCTTACCACCACGCTCCAGTAAGCTGTTTACCCTCAGTGGCATCTATACAGCAACAAATCTGCTTCTTGCTAATTACAAGGATGTTGATTTTGACAAACAGACCCGTTTGGCATCACAATACTGGAACGCTGTAGCTGCTCAAATGTCTGATTGGCAAGATGTTTTAAATAAAAAAGTGTCTGCGGGTGAACTACGCCGAGATTACGTTCATAGCCATGCAGTAACACTGGTTGGATTGGGTGGTGCTGGTGCTGCTCTGCTTTCGCTGTATCCCAATGATTGGGCAGATCGGCTCAAACCTCTACAGAGTATAAACTGGGAACGCACTAATCCTGCTTGGGAAGGGTCAGTCATTGTTGGCGGCAGCGTCCACAACAATCGAACTTCCAGAAGTTTTATGATTGGCTACCTCAAAAAAGCTCTAGCTTTACCCTTGGAGGATGTCTGAAACGTATTCAAAGCTATTTGATTTCCTCTAGCATCCCGATTACATTTCTCCGCCCCCTAAATCCCCCAATTCTGGGGGACTTTGAAGTCCGGTTTTCCCAAAGTTGGGGGGTTAGGGGGGCGAAATTTATAAGGCTGCGTAAGTCCTATCCGTATTGTCTATCCCACTGTACAAATGCAAAAAAACTCTTATAGAATTCGCGGTACTACAAAGCCCATTGAGCAATCTGCTCGTCGCTTGCGTCAACAGCTTACTCCCGCAGAAGCTCACTTATGGAGCTTTTTGAGCCGTCGTCAACTGGCAGAACTCAAGTTTCGCTCTCAACATCCAGTGGGATGTTTTATAGTGGATTTTTATTGTCCATCCTGCAAGTTAGTAATTGAAGTTGATGGAGACATTCATAGGCAGCAAGAAGACTATGACAACGCTCGCACGGAGCAGCTTCAGGCTTTTGGCTATCGAGTGTTGAGGTTTACAAACGAAGCTGTTTTGAGCGATCTGCAAACCGTTCTAGCGCACATTGTCAAAGTAGCAGAAGCTCGGTTCCCCCCAGAATTGGGGGGCTAGGGGGGCTAAATTCCTCATTAACGTCCGAAGAAGAAAAGCTGTTAGGAAGCATTCAACGATGAACTTCATTCAAGAAGCTGACAATCAGAGTTCAGCTCAACCTATTTTGGCAGAGTCTGTTAGCAAAGATGTTAAGTGGCTAACGGTTGAAATTCAAAAACTGTATCTTTTGGATGAAGTTCCCTGGGTTGTTGGTTACTCCGGTGGCAAGGATAGTACTGCCGCGCTTCAACTGGTTTGGAACGCCATCTCTGCATTACCCAAAAAGAAGCGAACGAAACCCATTCACATTATTTCAACAGATACATTAGTTGAAAATCCGATTATTTCTGCTTGGGTACACCAGTCTTTGAAACGTATGGAAACATTCGCTCAGACTGAGAAGTTACCCTTTCAAGCCCATCCGCTGAAACCTGAGCTAGAAGATACTTTCTGGGTTAACTTGTTGGGTAAAGGGTATCCGGCTCCTCGTCAGAAATTTAGATGGTGTACCGCACGTCTTAAAATCAATCCGGCTAACCACTTTGTCCGAGACATTGTTCGTGAAAATGGTGAAACCATCTTAATTCTTGGCACTCGCAAAGCCGAAAGCCAAAAGCGAGCTTCTACAATGGCGAAACACGCACAGAAGCGAATACGCGCTCGCCTCAGCCCTAATGCCAGTTTGCCTAATTCTCTCATCTATACACCCATTGAGGACTGGACTAACGACCAGGTTTGGCTGTATTTAATGCAATGGGAAAATCCTTGGGGATACAGTAACAAAGAGCTTTTTCAAATTTATCGTGGAGCTTCTGCCGATAACGAATGTCCTTTAGTTATTGATACTTCAACCCCCAGTTGCGGCAGCTCTAGATTCGGTTGTTGGGTTTGTACATTGGTCGATCATGATAAATCAATGGAGGCAATGGTTCTCAATGATGAGTCAAAAGACTGGATGCAACCCCTCTTAGATTTTCGAGATGAGTTAGACTTTCATACTGATAAAAAGCTAGAGCAGGAACGGCAAAATCGAGATTTTCGTCGTATTACCGGAAAGGTTCAACTGTTTGAGCGTAATGCAGAAGGCTCAAAAGAGAAAGAAGTAACCAATGTTCCTGGGCCTTATATTAAGGAATATCGAGAGGATTTGTTAAGAAAACTTCTAGAAACTCAGCAAGAAGTCCGTCAAAAAGCCCCCTTAGAAATGCAAGATATTGAACTCATTTCTCTGGAAGAACTGAGTGAAATTAGACGTATCTGGCTAGAAGAAAAACACGAATTTGACGACTCACTTCCCCACATCTACCAAGAAGTTACTGGTGAAATTTTCCCCGATCCGCGCCGCAATGCAGGCAATGGCTACCTGGGTGCTGATGAATGGAGCATCCTGACAGAATTGTGTGAGGATTCCATCCATCTCGAACTCATGAACCGACTCCTCGACACCGAGCGTCAATTCCAAACCATGTCTCGTCGTGTTGGACTCTACAAAGAACTAGAACAATGCTGCGAAATTAATTTCGGCTCCAAAGACGAAGCCCTAGACAATGCTCATCGCACTCGAAACCTTAAACAGGCTGCAACCCAAGGTGACGTTGATACCGTCAAGCAACTGACAACGGATAGAGCGACTCAATCCGAGCCAACTCAAATCTTGCACCACCCCCCTAACCCCCCTTATCAAGGGGGGAACAAGAATCAGAATAACTCCCCCCTTAACAAGGGGGGCTGGGGGGGTAAGGAAGGAGTAAGGGGGCTAACCCAAGATTCAGATGCAACAGATGAGCCAACAAATGCGATCGCTCAACCTAACTCCTGGGCAGAATTAAAATTCGGCAAAGCTCAATCCTCACCCACTGCCTCCGACTCCCAAGCCGCCTACAACCTCGAAACTACTAGCGTTCCTCACCCCGAAACGCAAAAAGACTATAGACCAAAAGGGATTCCCCACCTTATCCTCACAGAATTAGTATTGCAGAATTTCGGCCCCTATCGAGGTCAGCACACCATCAACCTCACTTCCCCTAACAACGAGCAGCCTATCATCCTGTTTGGTGGCATGAACGGCGATGGCAAAACTACCCTAATCGACGCCATCCGTCTAGCACTTTACGGAAAACGCGCCCAATGCTCCACCCGTGGCAACTTATCCTACAGCGACTTCCTAAGTCAGTGCGTCAACCGTCAAACCGACGACGAACCCACGAGCATTGAACTTGCGTTCCAGCAAACCCTCAACAACGCACCCCAGCCTACTGAATTTCGCATCCATCGTACCTGGACACAGCAACCCAAAAACGGACGCGATACCCTAAAAGTCT
>NZ_DATNPA010000166.1:0-5224 GCF_036703385.1 Allocoleopsis sp.
AAGAAACGTGATGCTACTGGCAAACATCCAGTTTGGTGATGTCTCTATACAACTCATCACCTTTTTCTTGGCTATTTATGCAAGCGGTGTAGTTAAAGGGAGCGATCGCATGGAGTGCAGCACCATCATGCGATCGCTCCAAAGGGGAAGTGCGGCACAAGTTCTGAACCTTTCAACGGAGTTCCCGCTTTTAAACGACCTGCTCCTCCTTTGCGAGTACGCGGTGCCCCTCGATCAGTTGGTGATGACGGAACTGATTCTCTGGGTGGGCTGAGGCTGAGTAGGGAGTGTTTTACAAGAACATCGTGAAACGTTAAAGTCCTTACAAACTGGTGAGCGTGAGCGGGTATGATGGGCGGACTCAATCCTGTAATTAAGATGATTGAGGTTAATATTGCCAAATACTTATTGTTCATAGGTGACTCCTGGTCAGATGAATTGCTTTCGGTGAGGGAGTGAATTGAGTTGAGTTCAGAATAATTGGGGGAATTTTCCTTAAGCAACGCGATCGTTAGGGAGGCTGAAAGACTCTTAAATTTTGGGGTAAGTCGTTGGGGGAATTAGCAAAGCTTGGGGGATTCCCCGAACTTTTTTGGGAAACGTCGGAAGACATTGATGTTTTGATAATCCGGTAGTCTGTAGAAGCTGTCGCCATTGCTCTTAGGCAGATAGCTTTCTATAAATCCATCAAACTTGGTGACTGCTTGAGTTTCGGATTGAGAAATGATTGAGATTGCTTGACTTATGCGTGACTGCTCGTGCTCGGCTAAACAAAAAGTCGATATGATGTGAAAAAAATCCTGCTCTTGAAGCTATGTCGCGTATGTCGCGGTCAATCCGAGTTGCTCCAGAGTGTCTTCCAAAAGTCAGGCAGGCTCTGAGGCTGCATGGCTTTCCCAGTCAACATGCTTTAGCTATAGAGATAGGACTCTCTCGCGCTACTATCACCAGCTTTTTTACAGGCAAGCGCGTTGATTATTTAAACTTTGTTGAAATCAGTGAGAAGTTGGGGTTGGACTGGCACGCGATCGCCTATATCGAAAAAGATCCACCTATTCAGGTAGAATCTGCCCCACCCTCCGACACACCCCCAGAGGCAGAACTAGAGAAGAAGAATTTAGGGATTGACTGGAGGCAAATTTGCCGTGACATGCTGGAGGCTCAAAATCTGGGACGGCTGACGACTAATCCCCTAACAGCTGGGGATGGCGCTGCGTTTGAACTGGATGAGATTTATGTGCCCTTGGGACTGGTAGAGCGAAAAAAGCGCGATCGACGCAGTGGTGACGTCACTCCAGAGCAGGGTTCACAGTTATATGTAGGGACAGACCTTGTGTCTGCCCAAGATGAAATCATTAAAACATTTCATCAGGATGAGTTTTTTGAGCAAGTTCTGCGTCTTGGGCGAAGTCGAAGAATCGCCATTATTGGAGAACCGGGGGCAGGAAAATCAACGCTTCTACAAAAGATTACGGCGTGGGTTCTGGACAACACAGAAGATGTACCGATTTGGATTTCTTTGGCAGACTTGCAGGGGAAAAGTCTGAAGGCGTATTTACTTGAAGATTGGCTAGAAAATGCGACCCGGAGAGTACACGTTTCGGAGGAAATGCAAAAGACTCTGGGCGAGTTGTTCAATAGTGGACGGGTATGGCTGCTGTTGGATGCGGTGGATGAGATGGCAGTGGGGGTAACCACAGGGGGATTGCCCCTACAGTTGATTGCGAATCAGATTACAGGCTGGGTAGCTGATGCTAGGGTAGTGCTGACTTGTCGGCTCAATGTTTGGGATGCGGGGAAAAATGCTCTGGAAGCGTTTGAGACGTATCGCAATTTAGACTTTAGCTATGGAGATGCCCAAACTCCTGATCAGGTGGGGCAGTTTATCAAGCGTTGGTTCAAGAGTAAGCCCCAATTGCCTGAACGCTTACGGGCTGAGTTAGAACAACCAGGAAAAGAGCGAATCAAAGATGCGGTGAAAAATCCTCTCAGGTTGGCGCTGTTGTGTCGCACTTGGACGCTAGGGCAAGGAGGATTACCAAATACTAAAGCTGGTCTTTATCAGCAGTTTACCGCAGCGCTCTACGAGTGGAAACAAGACCGATTTCCGACAAGTTCAACTCAGCGACAGGAATTGAATAAGGCGCTGGGAGAATTAGCGAAGAGAGCGATCGCTTCTGAAAAAACTAAGTTCCGTCTGCGACATCGCCTCGTTTGTGAGGTATTGGGCGAACCTGATTCAGATTTGTATAGGTTAGCGCTTCAGTTGGGTTGGCTCAATCAAGTGGGAGTGGCAGTAGAAGCTGAAAACCGAGGTGAGAAAGTCTACGCTTTCTACCATTCCACATTTCAGGAATATTTTGCAGCGCAGGTAATTGATGATTGGCACTATTTCCTCAATCATATTCCCCACAACCCCGTGCAAGGCACTTACCGTATTTTTGACCCTTCTTGGAAGGAGGTGATTTTGCTGTGGCTGGGGCGAGAGGATGTGCCAAAAGAACACAAAGAAGCCTTGATCAAGGCGTTGGTAATGTTTCAGGATGTGGGCAAGATTTTTTATTCATATCGAGCCTATTTTCTAGCAGCAGCAGGAATTTCGGAGTTTAGGGACTGTAGGTGGGCTGATGTGATTGTAGCGCAGCTTATTAGGTGGGGCTATGGTTATTTTGATAATAAGAAACAGGCGTGGCAGACATTTGTCGATCCGGATGCAGAAGCAACTAGGGCGGCGCTGAGAGAAACAGATCGAAGACGAGCGATCGCAACGTTAGTACAACTGATTGAGTCAACGGAGAATGAATCCACTCGTAGAGTAGCAGCTAATAGTTTGGTGGAAATTGGCACAGGCCATGAAACAGCAATCACAGCCTTGCTACAACTGCTTACTTCAACTCAAGAGGGAGAGATGCGTTGGCAAGCAGCTGATACTTTGGGTAAAATTCACCCTGGCAATGAAACAGCGATTGTAGCCTTAGTCCAACTAATTGAGTCAACGGAGAATGAATTCACTCTTAGGAAAGCGGTTAGTAGTTTGGGGCAAATTGGCACAGGTAATGAGATAGCCATCGTAGCTCTAGTGCAACTGATCGAGTTCACTGAGAATGAATTCACCCGTATGCAAGCGATTGATAGCTTAGGAAAAATTGGCATCGGCAATGAAACAGCAATTGCCGCGTTGGTGCAACTGCTCAAATCAACTCAGGATGAAGATACTCGTTGGCAAGCGGCTGATAGCATAGGGAAAATTAGCCCTGGCAATGAAACAGCGATCGCAGTCTTAGTGCAACTGCTTGAGTCCACTGAAAATGAATCAACTCAGTGGCTAGCAGCTTATGGCTTAGGGAAAATTGACCCTGGTAATGAAACAACAATCGCAGTCTTAGTACAACTGCTTAAGTCAACTAAGGATGGAGATATTTGTAAGCGAGCAGCATATAGCCTAAAGGAAATTGACCCAGACAATCAAACAGCGGTTCCAGCTTTTGTACAACTGCTTGAGTCATCTGAAGATCGATTCACCCGTAGACGAGCGATTTATAGCTTAGGGAAAATTGGCACGGGTAATAAAATAGCGATCGCTGCCTTAGTGCAACTGCTTGAGTCCACTAAAGGTGAGTCCACTCGTGGGCTAGTGGCTTTGAGCTTAGGGACAATTGACCCTGGTAATGAAACAGCAGTCACAGCTTTAGTGCAACTACTTGAGTCAACCAAGAATGGAGCTATTCGTAGTCGAGCAGCTTCTGGCTTAGGGCAAATTGGCACAGGCCATGAAACAGCGATCACAGCGTTAGTGCAACTGCTCGAGTTCACTGAGGATAAATACACTCGCAGACGAGCAGCTTATAGCTTAGGGCAAATTGGTATTGGCAATGAAACAGCAATCGCGGCGTTAATGCGACTAATTGAGTCCTCTGAGGATGAAGCTACCCGTGCGCAAGCAACTTATAGCTTAGGGCAAATTGCTACTGGTAATGAAACAGCGATCGCGGCGTTAGTACGAACCATTAAGTCAACTGTGAAGGAATCTATCCTTAGGCAAGCAGTTAAAAGCTTGAAAAAAATTCTGCAAGAAGATCACTTAGCAGAAATAGTCACACTCTTGAAAGACTACTTATCCAATGACACTAGAAACGATGACTTTTGGCGATACAGTAGTGCCTACGAAGTCATCTGGCAGTGTGCCCAAAATATGTCCTATCCAGAGTTTTACCAGGCTTGGCACACTCAACTTACCCTTATCCATCCAGAAATTCTAGAAACCACCCCTGTCGGTTCTACGTCCTTTACTCAAAGCCTCAACTTTGCCAATTTACCCCACAGCCTCAGAGTTGCCATCGCCAATGACCCTACCGTAAGCCAAACTATCCACCTAATTTGCATCGACGGCAGCAAATTCATTGATCGCGATAACCCCGCCAGCAAAATTTACACCGAAATGGTCAAGAGTGACTGCCCTAAGTGCAAAGATGGCACCCCCAAGACAATGCTAGAACTCCAAATTTATTGGGACTTGCTAGATACCGATAAACGTGTCGTTTTAGTGTTCTACGAAGGCAGGGGATTTAGTGAAACATTCCTGAACGCCCTGAGCAAGTTTGATGGGGCGATTTGTGTCATCACCCCTCAAATCATTGACAATATTTCCTTGCAATGCATCAGTCCCAATGAGGCGATCGCAGACGTGGTGGACTGGTTAAAGAAGGTTGTACTGGAAGCGTAGTTATCCAAATGCGATCGCGTAGCAAAAGGCAGCAATGTTCTTTGCTCATCATAAGATTAACCCCATCCTGAATCCTTAAATTTTCTGGGGACTCATCCTTCGCTCTGGAAAAGTTCTATCAAATTCTCCGAATAGCATCTAAGTAGTATTGGCAAGCACTTTGCTCCAAGCAAACAAAGATTACCTTCTCAACTGAACTATTGCTCATCATAAAACCACTGACTTCACGCACTGCAATTTGAGAGGCGAGTTCAATCGGGAAACCAAATGCTCCTGTGCTAATCGATGGAAACGCAACGGTTCGGAGGGAGTATTGCTCTGCCAAGGCTAAGCTGTTACGGTAACACCTGGCTAACATCTCACCCTCGCCATGATTACCTCCCTGCCAGACTGGCCCGACTGTATGAATGACAAACCGTGCTGGTAGGTTGTAACCATTCGTAATCTTAGCTTCTCCCGTAGAAATGCCGTTGAGTTGGCGACAGGCTTCCTTGAGTTCAG
>NZ_DATNPA010000167.1:0-11906 GCF_036703385.1 Allocoleopsis sp.
CCTAAAATTCGCCTCAAGCGATCGCTAGTAGCTATTGGTATTGGCGAACAGAAATAACCACTGCTAACACTCGCGAAAACGCTGGGCAGCCTCAAGAACCAGTCGGCGGGCTTGCTCTGGCCCAAAGCGGCCTTGTGGCTCAAACGTTTTGCCCTTAGCCGAGTTGTATGACACGAAGAAGTACTCAATCTCATGGATGAGGTTCTGGTTCAGGTCGTCGAGAGTCTTCACGTCACGTTGGTTGCGGGAGTTGGCGGCAACGGCGAGCAGGCGATCGTTACGCTCAGTTTTACCCTCCTCGGTTTGAAATGCACCAAAGCCCCCAATCAGACGCGACGGGACGAGGCAGCCGACGAAGGCAGGCTCTTCCATTAGTACCAGCACATCGATCGCATCGCCGTCGTCGGCTAAAGTTGAGGGCACGAAACCGAAGTCGTATGGGAAAAATGCGCCTGCTGCCAGTATGCCACCTAACTTGTACAGCCCGTGCTTCTTGTCCCACTCAAATTTATTGCGGCTGCCCTTGGGCGTATCAATAATGACGTGCAGCGTTTGGGCATCGTCTGAGTCAAATGGGGGCAGGTGGAGGGGATCGGTTGCCATAGTTTACTAGAGTTTACTCCACGTATTGATTTGAGAAGAGCGATCGCACTCAAGCCTAAAAAGCGAAAGGATATGTTTCCGGTGCTTCGCCTGTATCCCAGTGGGGAGTGCGTTCTAAAGGTTCTAAACCTCGCGTTTCATTCAGATGAATGATCGCGTCGAATTGGTCGGATAGACGAGCATGGAAGTAATGACTGACGCGCTCACTTTGAGGTAGATAAATCACACCGATCGCACGTTCTAATCGAGGCTGGCGAAGCTTTTCGGTGGCTGGAGTGTTATCCCGCAGGTTGAGCCAGAAGCGTGGCAGACCTGTAGAGTGAAACAAGGCTTCATAACTACCTGACAAGGCCGGACGGACACGTTTGCGTTCAGGCGGTGCGCCCCAATCCGAGGCAGCAGTGACGGTACCCGTGTAGGTACTGAAACCGACCAATATGGCATCATCGCCATAGCGTTGACGCACCAGTTGCCCGACATTCAGTTCTCCAGACGCCCCCATGTCCGTTGCCCGTGCATCCCCAAGATGGGAGTTGTGCGCCCACAGGACAACTTTGGTGCGATTTCCCTGTCGATCCAAATGGGCGACGAGGTGATCGAGAGTCTCTGCCATGTGGCGATCGCGCAAGTTCCAGGATGATACCCTACCGCGAAACATCGAGCGGTAGTATTCCTCGGCGTTCTTCACCAGTCGTGCATTCTGTTCGGCGTAGAAAAACTCATCCTCTACCATGCAGCCATCCCGTTGCAAGTACTCAGCAGTACGGCGTTGCAGTTCCCGTAGCTGGTTCACCGCCTCGTCCTCACAAGATTCACTCAAGTCCAAGCTGGCGGCATATCCGTAAGATTGACTGTCCTCGCCAAAATGCTTTAAGCATGAGTAGCGAGACCGCGCCCTCTTCGCTGCCTCTGGGTCAATCTTGTCGAGATACTCCAGAACGGCCTTGATGGAGTCATACATGCTATAGAGGTCAAGTCCGTAAAAGCCTGTCTTTGTCGCATTGGCTGGCAATGAGTGATTGTAGTTACGCAGCCAGTCAACAAAGTTGACGACAACCGTGTTACGCCACATCCAAGCTGGGAAGCGAGCAAAACCTGTAAGGGCGTCGGTACTTGTGGTATCCGTGCTGATACCCTGCACATAACGATTAACCCGGTAGGCATCCGGCCAATCCGCTTCAACAGCGACAGCGGAGAACCCTTTTTCCCGAATCAGCCGCTTGGTAATTTCAGCCCGTTGTTCGTAGAATTCGTGTGTTCCGTGAGACGCCTCACCCAGCAGAACAAAGCGAGCATCACCAATTAAATCCATCAATGGGTCGTAATCTTCAGCCGCACCCGTTACTAGATAAGCGGCCTCACGCAGGACATCGGTTATGTTTGTTTTTGTTACATTTCCCATCGTTCTAGTCCTTTTAGGCTTTAGCCATCAGTCGCCCCAACAGCTGAGGGTTGAGCGATACAGGTCGCCTGTTTGAGCAGGTCTTGCACCTCTTCGTCTGTTGTTTGCGAGAAGTTGTCGTACCAGTAACCAACGCTATGGAAGGGACACGGTGTCATGGCGCAGATGATTTCATCGACCTCAGCTTCCAATTCATGGCAGCTTTCGGGTGACGAGATCGGCACGGCAACGACAAGGCGAGCGGGTTGCTGTTGCCGCAAAGCCTTTACTGCTGCACGCATCGTTGCCCCCGTTGCTAGACCATCATCGACCAGAATGACGATGGATTCATGTACATTGGGGACAGGGCGGTCATTCCGATAAAGGTGTTCTCGCCGTTTTAGCTCCTGCTCTTCTTTTGCAGCCACCTGGTTGATTATGGCTTCTGAGATATGAATGGCTTCTACTACGTCCTGATTGAGAACTCGCACACCACCCGATGCGATCGCTCCCATTGCCAACTCTTCCTGACCCGGTACCCCCAGTTTGCGAACTAGAAAAACGTCCAAGGGAGTATTTAGCGCTTGGGCAACCTCAAAGGCAACAGGTACACCTCCTCTAGGTAGTGCCAACACTAAAACATCCGGGCGGTTAGCATAGGCGGCTAGCTTCCCAGCCAGATGTTGACCTGCCGCCCTTCGGTCTTTAAGTCGCATTGTTTTTACTCCTTAGCGTTCAGCGGTCAGTGAATTGGTTTATTGGCAATGATGGGTACTAAATTGCGATCGCGCACTTGCCTCTTAGTTTTCACCTCACCTCATGTGTAAATGAGGTGAAAAGTCAGACAAAGTCAGACTTGTGTCTCCCATTCATCCCAAGAAAATGCTTCTTCCCGTATTAGCTTGTGATTAATTCTCCTACTATTGCCTCAACATCCCTAAGCTTCGTTTTAAGCGTAAGTAGCAGGTTAATGAATTCTCTTCACTCTCTAGTAGGGGATTGTTTCTGTCTAAGGAAATAGATAATCTTTGGTGCAAAAATAAAATTTTTTACTGGCAACTCAACCATTTTCCTGATAGGAAAATAAGCCTTCAAGGTCGGCTGGAGTATTACAATTTAATAAGAATTGAGTATCATTAATTGCCAGTTGCTGAACAGGATATTGCGCTAACCAGGACTGAAACGATCGCCCTCCCTGGTTGATAAATTGAGTGAGCAGGGGTAGACACTGGCGTCGATAAAAACCACACAAGGGTTCCCAACCTTTAGACTGTCGCGGCAGCAGAGCAATAGTATTTTCTTCCGTCTTGTCTAGCTCCGTTGCCCAATCTTGTAAAACCTTAACTTGTAGTTGAGGCAAATCGCAGGCGAGTAACAGTACCCAATCGGTTTCAATTTGAGCGAGTCCTTGAGCAAATCCAACCAAGGGGCCATGAGGTGATCTTTCCCCTGGTAACGGAACTTCCTCAATTAAACGGCAGGCATCCGGTAAAATTTCTTGGTAGCGATCGGGCCAAGGGGTAACGACATAGACCTCCTTAGCACAGTTGAAAGCCACTTCACAAACCCGTCGCAGCAGTGGAATACCCTGGAGAGGAATCAAGGCTTTGTCCTGACCCATGCGAGAACTCTGTCCGCCTGCCAGTACGATCGCAGAAAGTCCTTCAGTCTTGCTCATCTATTACGCCAGAACAGACAGTTCATCGACGAGGGTTAGGCGTCCTCGACGTACAGCACGCAGCAAGCGGTCAATCACGCTCAGCTCTTCTGTACCCAGATTATCTTCTAAAAGAGCCGCCATCAGTCCATAGCGGTCAGCTTGTGTGAGATGACCAGATGTACTAACTTCAGCAAATAGGTCAGAGAGAGCACCGGGGAGAAGAACTGGGGACTGCATTACTACGACTGCTAAACTTGATAACTCTACTATTCCTGAAAAACAAGCAGCTACAAGTGACAATTTTAATCGTCGCGAGTGACAATTCTCTAGGAGCTAGGGTGACCCCGATCACATTGACCAAGAATTTGGATTTTAGATTTTAGATTTTGGATTGGGTCTTTCCAGTACAAGCGGGACTTAGTCCCACTATTACAAGAGTCCCAACCCATAGATGGCCAGAGTTGTAGGAGAGGATGAGCAAATGAGGTATTTTTATCCTTTAACCTTCATCGTTCAACCTTTAGGAGCACTCAATCTGAATCAGGACAAAACTCGGTACGATAGTAGTCTACCTGTATACTTCACCCTGAGCGCCGCGGGAATGCTCACGGTTGTAGCGTTTAGGTAAAAGCGCTGAGCGCTCTTCGTGACGTGTAGCTTAGCTAAGCCTAGCGAGTTCCACTCATAGTGTGAGGCTGGCACACTGCCGTCAGGGCAATCGTGTTAGCGGGGCGCTACCCCATCCCGCTTATCAGCACAGAACGCAGTGTTCAGAAAGCCGAGTGCAATACCAGCCTTGTTTCTTACTACAAAGTAGGAAGTCGCTTTTCACCCCGCTCTTCCCCAAGAAGTGAGGACACAGGAGTGAGTAACACAGAAAACACCCCTTCCCCCTTCCCTTCAGATGTCCCGTTAATGTTTTTCCCGAACCGGGAGGATGTGACCGATAACCAGCCCGTTGAACAACACAAGCAAATCTTGAAACAGCGCTTGCACCGACAGATTCAGGCACTGGTGACATTAGCAAGGAGCCAGACCATTGACCGAGGTGAGTTGAACGCTGCCTTACGGGAAATTACTGAAGTTGCTGCCAGCGTTCTTGAGGTTGAGCGAGTCAGCGTTTGGCTCTACCAAGGAATTTCTTCTTCCCAACTGCTACCTGTCTGGTTCTTTCCCCAAGTCAACGAGGCTCTGTTCGAGCGCTCAGCACCGCCAGGGACAGCCAGTAGCGACGGCATACGGATGAAATGTCTTGACTTGTACGAACAAACTCGAGGATGTCATACCTCTGGGATGGAACTGGCGGCAGTAAATCATCCTGCTTATTTCCAAGCCTTAGCCAGCGAAAGCCCCCTGGCGGTGAGGGATGCCCACACTGACCCGAGAAGCCAGGAATTATCGGAGTCCTATCTAACGCCGAATGGAATCACCTCAATCTTAAATGCCCCGATTTTGCTCAACGGTCACATGGTGGGCATTGTCTGTCACGAACACATCGGTGTACAACGCCAGTGGACGTTTATCGAAGAGAATTTTGTCGCCGCGATAGCCACGTTGGTAGCTCGGATTATTGAAGCGTGCGATCGCATCCTGACCCAAAAGCAAATGAGGCAGCATCACCAATTTTTAGTCAGCGAATACTATGACGAACTAGAGAGATTGGTGGAAGAACGGACTGCCGAACTGACTCAAGCTAATGCCAAACTGCAAAAGGAAATTAACAGGCGTTCTGCGGTAGAAGCTCAATTGAGAAATTATCAGCACCATCTTGAGGAGTTGGTAGAAGAGGGGACTCGCGAAATCATCCAGACGAACGAACAACTTCAACAAGAAATTCTCAGCCATCAACGGGCACAGGAAGCACTACAGGAAAGCGAAGAACAGTTTCGCTGCTTGTCTGAGGCAACGTTTGAGGCCATTTTGATTATGGATCAGGGCAATTTATGCCAGGTGAATAGTAACTTTACTCAGCTATTTGGTTACGAACCTTCAGACGTAATTGGCAGGAATTTGGCAGAATTTTTGGCACCCGAATATCGGGTCTGTGTGCAACAGATTACGGCATCCAATAGTGAGCAAATGTATGAAACGCGCTGTCTAAAACAAGATGGAACAACGTTTCCCGCTGAAATTCGCAGTAAAGCCATTCCTTATCAGGGACGTCTCGTTCAAGTGACAGCTATTCGAGACATCACTGCACAAAGCCAAGCTCAGGAGGAACTCAAGCAATCGCTCTCTTTGTTGAATGCCACTCTCAACTCCACAACTGACGGAATTGTGGCGGTCAATACGGCGGGGAAAATAGTCAGCTTTAACCAAAAATTTGTGGAAATATGGGGGCTTTCTCCTGAAATACTAAGATTGCCCGAACAGCAAGAGCGATTTCGGTTTTTCCAGGAGCAATTGAAAGAATCTGAAGGCTTTTTACAAAGAGTCAACCAGTTTTACACTCAACCCAGTGCCGAAGGCTACGATGTGCTGAACTTGAAAGATGGTCGAATTATTGAGTGCTTTACCCAGCCTCAACGTAGTGGTAGTCAAATTATTGGTCGAGTGTGGAGCTTTCGGGATGTTACCGAAAGATCTAGGGCAGAAAACACATTACGGCAGCATCTCCAACAAGAACTGCTGATTGCGGGTATGTGCGATCGCATTCGTCAATCTCTGAACCTTAGGGAGATTCTCAGCAGGACTGTGGAGGAAGTGCGGCAATTTCTGGCTACGGATCGGGTGATCATTTACCGTTTTGAGCCAGACTGGAGCGGAACGGTGGTCGTAGAGTCTGTTGCTTATGACTATCTCGCCACCCTAGACACGGTAATTCATGATCCCTGTTTTGGAGCAGACCAGATCGTACCCTACCAGCAAGGACGTATCCAGGCGGTTGCTGATATTTATGCAGGAGGATTAACGCCTTGCTATACCGAATTTTTGAGTAGGTTGCAGGTCACAGCTAATCTTGTCGTACCCATTTTATATGGAGTGAGTACTCAGCGAAGAGGGAGAGGGAGAGGGGGAGAATACCCCAACTTAACCCCAGAATTATCCACGAACGATTACCCGCTCACTCCGCTCTCGAATCATCCCCTTTCAGACACTTCCTCACCGGCCTTATGGGGACTGTTGATTGCTCATCATTGTAGTGGCTCTAGGCAATGGCAGCCCCTAGAAATTGATTTGCTCAAATCCTTAGCGACTCAGGTTGCGATCGCGATTCAGCAGTCCTCTTTATTTGAACAGCTAGAAGCTGCCAATCAGGAGTTACAGCGCCTTGCGAGTATCGATGGACTCACCCAACTGGCGAATCGACGGCGATTTGACGAATATCTTTTCGATGAGTGGCGGCGGTTAGCACGGGAGCAAAGACCCCTATCCCTGATTTTATGCGACATCGATTATTTCAAGCTTTACAACGATACCTATGGTCATCTCGCCGGAGACTTCTGTTTGCAGCAGGTTGCTGGAGCTCTCCGTCATTCAGTGAGGCGTCCCCCTGATTTGGTTGCCCGTTACGGTGGAGAAGAATTTGCCATGATTCTACCGAACACGGATGCCAGAGGAGCGGCTTTCGTTGCCGAAACTGTCCGACAGCGCGTTCGAGGGTTGAGAATTCCTCATATCCAATCACCCGTGAGTGAGTATGTTACTCTCAGCTTGGGGGTTGCTACTACTATTCCCAGACTCGATAGTTCAGCGCAACGGTTAATTGCAGCAGCAGATGAAGCGCTGTATCGTGCAAAAGCCGAAGGGCGCGATTGCCTTCGGCTTCAAGGGTGAAGTGTGAAGTCTGTTAGCGTTGGCGGAGCATGTCCTTGGCGCAGGATGGGAGTAATTAAAAATTTCTATGCCTTGTTCCACATTTCCCGGATTTTTTGGGGCAAGAAGCTGGCAATTTCTTCAATTCGTTCTCTTGACAATTCCTGCTTAGTAGCACTAAAGACAGCACAAATAACTGTTTCTAGGTCTAATCCAGGGGCTAATTTAGCCTCTTGACGAATTCGGAAGAGAAAGGAATCGGAATCAAACTTCATTGGCCCCTGAACCCGGCTGAGAAACCCAACAACAGGGTTCGTATCTTTCCATAAATCACTGACATCATCCGGTATAGGTTTGTATTCTTCGGTGGGCACTATTTCATTTTCTTCATCCAGTTCTGCCGCCACGCGATCAGAGGCTTCTGTCGTCATCAAATCGCGCATGGTGCGAAAGACGAGTTCAGTGATATCCTTCGCTTCAAAGGCGTCTTCTAAATGCCCTTGGCGCATTACCGTTTCCATGAATGTCATATAATTTCTCCTGAAGTTAACAACATTTTTAGGCTGCCCAACCCTCAAATTGTGACATTGGGCAGTTTTAACAGACAAGAGTTAAAAGAGTTTTATGGTTTTACGGGTGCTGTATGACCAAACTCAGCGGTTTCTCACAATTCTTGGCGTAGGCGTTCTCACTAAACTCTGCATTGATATACTGCTTTTGATTTAAATAATCCAAGTGACCCAACCCGATGAAATGCTTGTTAGTTTACCCTTTTCTTGGCTCTTATCAATAACCTTAAAAGTGATCGCTAGCTCCTGCATCCACCACAAGAGGCAACCCAAAAGGTAGATTGTTAATTAAGCTAATTTTTAAAAATTTTATTTAATTTTTGTTTCTAATTAGTTTAAAAATTTCAGTTATGTGCATCAAGTTTAGATACGGGAAAGGTGACTGTAATGGTTGTGCCTTGATTGAGAACGCTTTCAACCTGAATCTGACCGTGATGGTTTTCTACGATTGCCTTGGCGATCGCTAATCCTAATCCTGAACCGGCTGCCGCATCATGTTTTCTAGCGGGGTCTACTCGATAGAAACGGTCAAAAAGGTGGGGTAATGCTGAGTCTGAAATGCCGATGCCCGTATCGCGTACTTGTACTCGAAGTAGGGACTGTGTGTGTCGCCCCCCAACGTTGCTGAGACGTTCTAACTGTTGCAATTCCACCTGTACCGATGCCTCATCGGGATTCTCGGTAGAGGCACGAGTGTATTGTAGGGCGTTACTCACCAGATTTGTAAATAAACGGGCTAGCTGATCCCAGTCTCCCAGAAGTGTAAAAGTCTCGTCTGATAAAGCCGGGACTATAGCACAGTGTTCGCCTGCAAATTCTGCGTTGGGTGTTTCAACGAAATGTAGGGAGAGGGAAATGCCCTTCTCAGCCGCCACTAACTGTTGCTCTTCAATGACTTCCATCAGCAACGCATCAAGGGGTACAGGTTGCCATTGGGGTTGTACTATCCCACTATCCACCCGTGCTAAAAAGAGTAAGTCATTCACCAAACGCCCCAATCGTTGGGTTAACCGTTCCACCACCTTGAGTTGGTGGCGTTGTAGGGGAGATTCCAAGTCCGGATCAGCCAAGGCAACCTGCACGTTGGTTTGAATCATAGCGATCGGGTTCCTCAGTTCATGAGAGGCGTCGGCTGTAAATTGCTTCAGGCGTTGGTAAGACTCGCGCACGGGCTTCATGGCGAGTCCGGAAAGGAACCAGCCGATCGCAGCGACAGAAATCACCATGAAAATTGTGCCCAATGTAAGATCGACAATGAGCTGGCGAATGGGCTTAGTCACCTCAAACCAAGGATGGCTTACCCGTAGATAGCCGAGAACGTAGCGCCCGATTTGGACTCGTTTGGTTACCTGCCGCAACAGATGATCCGCCGATAAATGTACGGTTTCGCCCGTATCGTTAGGGTGTAAGGAAATATCCAGAGGTTCGGATAAAGTTGACCACTGCAACTCTCCGGTAGGGCTAAACCACTCTAAGTCAATGTGGTCATCTTCTGCGGCGTCGGCGTTATCTCGAAAACTAGCTTCAACGTTCACTCGGAAGGGGATGTCGGATAATCGGACAGGTTCGATCACGAGCGATCGCTCCACCACTTCCACCACATGTTCGAGAGTGTCATCTACCCGCTCGATCAGGGTGCTACGAACATATAAATAAAAACCCGTGGCAAATAACAACAGCAGGACTGCTGTTACAGTGGTGTACCAAAGAGCTAAACGTCGGCGAGTGGCTTGGAACATGAGAGTATGCCTCTCTAACTCTGATGGCAACAGTATCCCAATACCTCTACACCTTTCAATACCTGAGTTCGACGTAAGAGACTTTTCAACCAAAGAATCAGGGATGTTTCTTGTTCACTGTTCACTGCTCACTAGACCTGTTTTGAAAGTCTCCTTTCATCCTGGAGTGTGAGCAGATGCTCATGAACGTCTCTCGCAAAAATCCTGAAATGCCCCTTAAATCCCCCAATTCTGGGGGACTTTGAGATTCATTCCTGTTCCCCCCAAAGTTAGGGGGTTAGGGGGGCAAAAATCGAATGAGAGCAAGAGGTCTACTGTTAAAGCTTGTCCTGTACGAATCGATTTTTCTGAGCAGGAATAACTTATAAGTCCTCCATCCTAGGTATGGACTCAGAGAGTAGTGCAGTAGAATCCGCCGCTGCTGAGGAAGCTCAAAAGTCCTTCTTTAGACCTATTCCATTTGATAGGTAGTAATACTCATGTATGACAGTCATAAAGGATATATGTAGAAAAGTTAAGGGGCATCACTCATGATTTCACGTTGGTCTAATCCACTACCGAGAGAAGAGTACACAGCCGCCAAGGTCGTAATCTGTGCTTATGAGGACAGATGGGTTCCCATTACATTTTCCAGTTTGGCGGAGGCGATACGGCTTTATCATCAGGCGTTGCTTCACGGTACAGAAATTTTTGTTTTTCCGCCTGATTTAGCTCCCTGGAGTTTAGTGACTCCAAATTATCAACAATCTTGGCATTAGATAAACCATGCTCTTGTACTTTTGCCTTTGGCAAGCGAAAGCGTAAAGCGGCGTTATTTTTAGATGAGTGCTAACACTGGTAATAGTATGAGAGCAAAACGGGGATGACTTACAATCGCAATCAGCCTAGAACCTATGATGTTGTCCTTGGCGGTCAAACTCCAACCCCCATGTATGGGGCGATTTTGGGGGGACTGCCAGGAGTCAAGCAACGCTTAAGTAGGAGCTATCTTGGGGATACTCCGTCCCATGTAGCGCAACGAGTGAATGCGCTCAAAGATGCGTTGAATTATGGAGTTGAAGGCTTAGACTTGGTGATTGAGGCATTAAAAGACTCTTCCTGGCGGGTTCAGCGAACGGCCTACTCGTTACTTCAAGGCTCTCAAGAACCAATTGTCATACAGGCGTTGCAGGAGTACAATCCTTACGATCGCTTCCAATGTCTGTATCGATATCCCACGGGAAAATCAACAACGTATGCGATCGCGATTACTCCCGATGGACAAGTGATGGTCAGTGGAGGAAACGACCGCATCATCACATTACGGCATCTGGGAACTGGCAGAATCCTCCGTACTCTGACCAAACATAGTGACTCCATTTATGCCCTGTGCTTAAGTAACGATGGGCAAATCCTTGCCAGTGGAGGTCGGGACAAAACGCTACACGTCTGGAACCTACAGGCCGTAAGTAACTATAATTCGATTTCTCCTACAGGTCGAAGCATCGGTGATGGCCTAACCTATACCTTCACAGGACATTCGGATTCAATTAACTGCATTGCTATGAATCCGAATGGAAAAATATTGGTCAGCGGCAGTGAGGACAGCACGATTCATCTGTGGAATCTGGAGACGGGTAAGTTTCTGGCCTGCTTAGAGGAACATGAAGCTGGAGTAAAAGCGATCGCATTAACGCCAGATGGGAAAATCCTAGTCAGTGCTAGTGCTGACCACACGATTAAGCTGTGGCAACTCCCTAAAATCAAAACCCCTATCCATACTCTTACGGGACATTCAGACTGGGTGAAATGTATTGCCATTACTCCAAATAGCAAGATACTCGCGAGTGCAAGTCAGGATAAAACAATCAAGCTATGGGACTTGCATACGGGAGAACTCAAAAGCACTCTGGTTGGACATTGGGGCGAAGTGAATAGTATTGCTTTTAGTCCCGATGGGCAAACGCTGATCAGTTGTAGTCGAGATGAAACTATTCGGCTGTGGCATCTGAGTACAGGAAAGCATCTGCACACGTTATCAGGACATCAAGGTGCTGTTGCGACAGTTGCCATCAGCCCGGATGGACATCCCCTTATCAGTAGTAGTTGGGATCATACAATTCGGGTGTGGGGAATGAAAGGTTGAAACATGGAGAGAATATCCAAATAATATTTGACACGATTATTTTTAAAGGTGAGTTTAGGGAAGATATCTGGGA
>NZ_DATNPA010000168.1:0-2579 GCF_036703385.1 Allocoleopsis sp.
ATCGGGTAAAAATGAGTACAACGGTTCCCCACCCTGGGAGTTTTAGACGATCGGATTGCTGAGACAATGTAGGCGATCGACCGAGATCAAAAATGCCTCCTGGCAATAAGAAGTTATGTGCGGCAGGGAATGAAAATAGAATGCCTCCTAATCCAGCTACAGCCATGGCCAGGATAGACATAGCCAGGGTTTGAACGGATAGAGTCAATAGTTGATTCAATTGGCTGGTATCGGGTGGAAAGACATGCTGAATCACTCCTGCCAAAAGTTGGGCAGTTCGCGGTGCCCAAAGTTTAGAGAAATCGGCTTGAACGTACCAGAAGGAGAATATCAGTAAAACAATCGCTCCGATGAACGAAGCCCTGACTACTGGGTCACTTTGGTAAAGGGTGTTTTTGCGCTGTTTGAGATTGAGAACGTTCAAATCGAGGCGACTAGGTGCCCCTAGCCGGTGGCGCAATACCGCACTCCAAAAATCAGTCAAACCGTTTAATCCTACTAAGGCAATCAGAAACGTCCAGACTTGCTCGTAGTCGAGGGACTGGAGGCTGAGGAGAATTTGATAGCCCAATCCACCCGCACCAACGATCCCCAGCACCGCAGCCGAGCGAATGGAACATTCAAAGCGATAGAAACTGTAGGAGAGCAAATTGAGAAAGGCTTGAGGAAGCAGGCTATAGGCGAAAGCACTGAGGGGGGGAACTCCGCTGTTGAGCAATGCTTTTAAGGGCTGGCGAGGAGTTTCGTCGAGAATTTCTGAGAAGACTTTGCCCGTGATGGCACCAAAAGGAATTGCGATCGCTAAAATCGCTACCAATGGATCGAGTCCGAAAATATTGACAAAAAACAAGCCCCAAATCAGTTCATGAATCGCTCTAGGAATTGCCAAAGCTGCCCGTACCACGAGCCAAGGAGTCCACGCCCTGATGCCTCCCTGACTCCCGATTCCTGCTACAGACTGCCACCACACTTCCGATGAGAGTACGCCACCCACTAGACCTATCGATACGCACAAAGCAGTACCACACACGGCGAAGGCTAAGGTTTTCAGCGTGGCATCCAGCGTCAGCTTGAGCACGTCCGGGCTGAAGTCCGGATGAAGAGCAGCTACGAGAAAGCGCCAAACCAGAGTCCAGCCTCCCGTATTGATTAAATTTTCCTTAAAAATACCGGCTGAGTGCAACGACCACAGGACGGATGCGACAAACAGCAGGCTCCACAAGCTTTTGGCGTTAAGCAGTGAGGGACGTTGAGGGAGAGTAGATGGTGAATTATTAAGAGTATTTCTCATATCAAATCCAAGAAATACATGTTAGTACTTATCGGCTTGTGTGTTATCCTGCTTGGTGAAAATTAAATTCGGTTGTATAGTTTGCTTTTTACTACCGGCAAGACTCTCTCCGAATCTAGTTCTCTACATCGTTTGATTCCGGAGAATCATTATGTCAATCTATGTCGGTAACTTATCTTATGAGGTCACAGAGGAAGATCTCAGCGAAATCTTTGCCGAATACGGAACAGTGAAGCGGGTTCAAATGCCTAAGGATCGAGAAACCGGAAGACTACGGGGTTTTGCCTTTATAGAGATGGAAACAGACACCGAGGAAACTGCTGCAATTGATGCCCTCGACGGTGCTGAGTGGATGGGCCGCGATCTGAAAGTGAACAAGGCTAAGCCTCGCGAAGAAAGAAAACCTGGTGGTGGTAGCTGGGGCAACAATAACAGATCGTCCCGACGCAACTACAACTAAACTTCGAGACGAAAAATTTAACTCTGAGGTCTTAAGGGCAGACAAGGAGTCTGCCCTTTTTTACTTGTTTATGCTCGGCACCTCTAGCCGTCATGAGCTTAGTCAACAAGAGGAACCCAAAGGATGACCCAAATAATTCTTGGCGAAAATGAAGGCATTGAGTCAGCTCTGCGTCGATTTAAGCGACAAGTCTCCAAAGCCGGGATTTTCCCAGACATGAAGAAGCATCGTCACTTTGAAACGCCTCTGCAAAAACGCAAGCGCAAACTGATTGCCAGACATAAACAGACCAAGAGGCACTCTCGCTATAAATCGACGCAGTTTTAAATCAAACCATTGATGATATCCATTCATCGCTAATTGGCAGATTTGAACAGAGGCACTTAGCTCCTATTCTTACCAAAAGGTTCAATAATTATGACTCCACAAGCGATACGGATTGTTTCTCAGCTAAGGCACGAGTTCTACTCTCTCTTTTCTTCGGCGATGGAAGTGCCAGTGAGTATTACGAATGGTAGTGCATCCACGGGTAATCCTCCAATGGTGTTTTGGATAGATGACAGGCAGCGACTGAATTACTTGCGTGTTTATGTTTATACAGCACCCGATGACTTACTCCCCAAACGACCATTTATTCTTCGAGTGTCTGTTAACAAAGGTGGTGGTATGCTCACAACTGCCAGGTGGAGAAGAGATTGCCGAGGCCTGAATCAAGATTGGCACTTCGAGCTAACTCTACTCCCGGAAGAGATATTAGACTTTTTGCCCTGGCTCGTAAACTTGGTTAAGTCTTATAACCAAGGTCACAGCTCATTTGTACAAGAACCC
>NZ_DATNPA010000169.1:0-4091 GCF_036703385.1 Allocoleopsis sp.
CCGGCTACCACTCTAGGCTCTCTGGCTAGGGTTTTAGGCATTGCAGGAGTGCCTTGGATTTTTGTATTTTTAGAGCCGAACCTAGGAACGTCTCTGGTTTTTGGTTCGATTACCATGGGCATGCTCTATTGGGGGAATACGAATCCAGGCTGGCTGTTGCTGATGATTTCTCCCGTTGTTTCTGCGATCGTGTTTACCGCGTTTTTGCCAGCTTGGTTCGTCTGGGTGATCGCGATGGGAATCATTGGTTGGAGGAGCTTCCCCTGGCCGATTTTAGGCTCGTTGGGAGCTGTCGTGCTGAACTCGCTTTCAGGAGGACTGGGAAATCTGTTGTGGAGTTTGCTCAAGGATTATCAGAAAAAACGACTGACTCTGTTTTTAGACCCTAATCAAGATCCTCTGGGAGGGGGATATCACCTCATCCAATCGAAGATTGCGATTGGAGCAGGTGAACTTTGGGGCAGAGGACTGCATCAGGGTACCCAAACCCAACTGCGCTTTATTCCAGAACAACATACTGACTTTATCTTCTCAGCAATTGGAGAAGAACTCGGCTTTATTGGCTGCATGTGCGTTCTCCTCGGCTTCTGGTTCCTCTGCCTGCGCTTGGTGATTATCGCTCAGAATGCGAAGGACAACTTTGGCTCTTTGATCGCGATCGGCTTTCTTTCGATGATTGTCTTTCAAACCGTCGTTAACATTGGCATGAATATTGGCTTGGCTCCCATTACTGGTATTCCGTTACCCCTGTTAAGTTACGGGCGATCGGCATTGCTAGCTAACTTTTTAGGTCTCGGAATAGTGGAGTCGGTTGCCAACCATCGACCTCGATTGAGATTTTAGTTATGAGTTATTCGTCATTAGTCATTGATCAGTGCTATGGATGGGTCGGTAATGATTGAATGACTCATGGCCAGTGGCTCCTAGTAAGCTAGAATTACAACCTCAGTGAGTAGAGAATTATGATTCTTCCCGGTTCGATTGTTCGCGTGACTAATGTCAACGATATTTACTACCACTTTCAGGGACTAGTTCAACGAGTCAGTGACGGTAAAGCCGCTGTACTCTTTGAAGGCGGTAACTGGGACAAACTCATCACGTTCCAGCTATCCGAACTCGAAGAGGTAGAGCTAACAACCGGTAAAAAGGGCAGATAGTGAGTAATCATTAGTCCTTGGTTCCTAACTAATGACTACTCACTAATAACCAACAACAGATAACGAAACTATGCGTCTTCCCTTGCCCCAGTTTGCCATTGGCGATCGCCCTGACAATCATATTGCTGAGGTGATCGAAACGGCAACGACGGAATTTCTGGCCCAGTGCTTAGAGCCAGAGGATTTGAGCTTTCCCGTCATGCCTCCCTTTGGTAGCTGGGTCAGGTCGGTTGATGAAGAATCAGGCAACCAAGTTCTGGCGGTTGTCTACTATGCCACCACAAGTCCAATTGACTCCGTTCACCGAGCTAGAGCGCTGGGGTTGTCACTAGAAGATTTGCGCGAGCAGCAACCCCAAATTTTTGCCATGCTCAAAACCGAGTTTCGCGCTGCGATCGTAGGATTTTTACCTCCCGATCGCGGAGGAAATGGCTCAAGACAGCCGAGCGGGCCGGTCTATCAATATCTTCCCCCCCGTCCGCCACAAATTCACCAGGCGGTCTACCAGTGCGCGCCAGCAGAAATCGTTCATTTTAGCGAACAGTTAGATTTTTTGCGAACGCTGTTGCAAGTGAATGGAGCCCCTGTAGAGGCATTAACAGCAGCAGCGATTCGGGAGGTTTATCAACTGCGCCAAGGCGATCGCGAATGGCTAGTTAAGGCAGGACGAACCTTGAGCGTTCTGCTGAAGGATGACTACGATCGCTTGCGATATATTTTAAGCCAACTGCATTGGTAAGCAGTATCAAGCCATCTAGTGGGAAAATATAAATACTTGCATTCAGTGGGAATGTTTTCAGCAGTGGTAAAGTGAAAACTGCTTATTTTTGGCTTATTTTGAACATTCTTCCAGTAAAATTAGGCAGAATCGTCAGGCGAATTAGACGAATTAAATAGGATTACTTTTCCTGTACGTCAGGAAATATCTAATACCAAGTTGCAGTCTAATGTAGAATCTAAAGCTGAGAGTCATGAATAATGTAAGCTTATGAGTCGAGTGAGTAGGGCAGAGTCTCATTTGAGTGTGGAAGCGGTTGAACAGAAACTCAAATCAGCCCACAGCTATTGGCACAGACAAAAATGGCTAATTGTTTACAATGGCTTGGTTGATCCTAGACCTGCCACCGAGATCGCCAAGCAAACAGGGGTATCAGTAGCTACGGTTCATAAAGTGATCTCCCAGTACAACCAGATAGGAGTAGCTGCGTTAGAAACAGCAGGGAAAGGGGGCAGATACAATAGTTATTTAACCCAGGAACAAGAAAAAGAATTTTTAGGAAAATTTTTAGAACAAGCAGCAAAAGGACAGATTCCCACCGTTAGCCAAATCAAAATTGCTTATGAACAATTGGTGGGTCACTCAGTACATAAAACAACGATTTATCGGTTGTTAGATAGACATCAATGGCGCAAGATTGTACCAAGACCTTGCCATGTCAAAGCCGACCCACAAGCACAAGAAGCTTTTAAAAAAACTTTCAACAACAGGTCGAACAAATCTTACAAACAAGAGAACCCGAAGATAGCAGACCTGTATTGATCATGGCAGCAGATGAAGGAAGATTTGGTCGTTTGGGTGAGGTAAGGGCTTGTTGGTGTCCTCCTGGCATTAGACCAGTTGTCCCGAAACAACAGGTGAGAGAGTATGTTTATGCCTACGCGGCTGTAGCTCCGCACTTAGGGCAAATGACCTCTTTAATACTGCCCTATGCCAATACAAAAATGATGAGTTTGTTTCTCAAACAAGTCTCTCAAGACTTTGCTGAATACTTCATCATCTTGCAAGTAGATAGAGCAGCTTGGCATCGGTCAAAGAGTTTACAAATCCCGGAAAATATTCGCATCCTACCACAACCCTCTCATAGTCCTGAATTGATGCCTGTTGAACATATTTGGGAAGACATCAGGGAGAACTATTTCTACAATCGGATCTTGAAATCAATGGATAAGGTGGTGGACAGCCTTTGTCAGGGGCTTGTCGCACTTTCATCCGATCCAGAAAGGTTACGTTCTCTAACTTATTTCCCTCATCTGAGAATTAGCTGCTAGGACGCAATTTAATCTGACGCTTTCGCTCTGGCGAGAACAGCGAAAGCGTTGCGACTCTCAAACAGTCAGCACCGAGCGGGCCAGAAGGTTAACTTCCCTCTTCTGGCACACAGCCCGGTCAATTTCTGCTGCAAAGCCAATCGCATTGCCGTATTGCGTTTGCCTATGCCTGATGTCCAGCAGCAACGCGCCTTTCCGCACACCCAAACACCCTTGAGCTGTCATAGCTGCTGACAGCAGGAATTACGGTCGCCTGAATTCGTCAATCAAGTTAAACATCGCGGGCACCAGTTGCTCATGAGTCTGGCAGCCGTCACAAATTATAATCTGCCTTTATTAATGGCTCTCGGCTCTAGATTCTACATTAGACTGCAACTTAGTATGACCCCAACAGCCAAGACAGCTTGTTACCACTCAACGGAGTTTTGAACTATCAATAAACAGTAAAAACTCAAAACGCCGTAAAAGGTAAAAAATTTTGACGCTTCGCTACCTTTACACCAACCCGCCCAAGAAGGTTTGCAACAAGAGCCAAACATTTAAGCTGACAATAATTAGAGTAACTATCCAGCTGAGAGCTTTGAGCCAAAATGGATTAACAAAATCACCCATCAAACGGCGATTGCTCGTAAACATCACTAAGGGAATCACCGCAAACGATAACTGTAAGCTTAAAACAACTTGACTGAAAACTAGTAGGCTACCTGTACTCTTTTCGCCAAAGAACACGATCGCAACCAACGCCGGGACGATAGCAATTAATCGGGTGGCGAGACGACGTAACCAGGAGGGAAGGCGCATCTGCAAAAACCCTTCCATCACAATTTGTCCAGCTAAGGTGGCTGTCAGCGTTGAGCTTTGCCCGGAAGCGAGTAAGGCGATGCC
>NZ_DATNPA010000170.1:0-4241 GCF_036703385.1 Allocoleopsis sp.
GCTACCCTAACTGGGGCAAACTTAACGGAAGCTAACTTGACACAAGTCAACCTAACTCAAACCCACATTCATGAGGTTAACTTCAGTCGTGCCAACCTGCGTGGGGCAATCATGCCGGATGGAGTGATTCTAACTTAGTGACATTCTCCCTCGCTAAATCGGAGATTATAGCGAGGGCTTCCCAAGAATCACTTCTTAGGTTTCCTGGTTTTTCCCTTACGGGATTGCGACACTTGCCTAGACTCGCTTTCGCTCGTCCCCGGTAGATCGTCTGCACAGGCCGTTTCCATTCCCGCAAGCCCTGCGGTACTAATTAACTTAATTCCTCGGTTTCTAATATTTTGACCGGCTGCTACATCCCTATCGGTACGGAACCCACAATGAGGACAGTCGTGGATTCTCACGCTCAGGTCTTTTTTGACTTCACCACCACATTCGGGACACTGTTGAGAAGTCCCCCTTGCATCAACTTCAGCAAAGAACTTTCCACGCTTCCAGCACACATACTTAACGATGTTTCTGAATTGTCCGAACGCAGCATCAAGCATGTGTTTCCCAAACATTCCTTTGGCGCTGGTACGGTAATCTAAATCTTCCATGAAGACCATATCTCCAGCGTCACAAAGAGCATGAGCTTGTTTGTAGTGGAAGTCTTTCCTCGTGTTGTCAATCTGGTGGTGAAGTCTAGCTACCTTAATTCTGCCTTTCTCGTAGTTCTTAGACTGCTGATTTTTTCTAGATAATCTGCGTTGTAGCAATTTCAGCTCACTTTGCAACTTCTTGAAAAACTTAGGCGGTTTTACGAGAACACCATCACTAGTTGCCAAAAACTTCTCTAACCCAATGTCAACCCCGATGGGATGACCGGATGGCGCTGGGTCAGGAACACTGACATTACATTGCAGGGAGATAGATGCATACCATCTATCAGCTTTCCTCAAAATTCTGACTTGCTTGACCACAAACCCTGTTGAGATAGGTCGGTGCAAATTGATAGGGATTACCCCAATCTTGGGCAGCTTAATATGAAAGTTCGTTACTGGACACTCTTTGAACTGAGGAAACAGTAACGACTTAAACTGCCCGTATTTCTTGAATCTGGGAAAGCCAAAACCTTTCTCCTGAAAATATTCCCAACCTCTGTGCAACTGTTTAATAGCTTGCTGGAGAACCTGGGAAGGAACTTCACCCAATCTGGGGAATTCCTTCTTGGCTTTCGGCAGGTTGTTAAGTTGCTGGATTTCGCCAGGAAACTTCAATTCCGAAGAGAGGATGTATTCTTTCTCAATGGAGCATCTATCCACCAAACACTTACGACTATCGCACCAATCTTTTATCTCCCGCAGTGCATAGTTATAAGCATTGCGACAAATATCCATCCACTCAATGAGCTGGTGTTTTTGAGTGGCATCTGGATAGATTCGATAACTATAAGTAAGTGTCAACATCTTAATATTATACAATATTTACTGGCTACCAGCGCGGCATTAAATGTTAAAAAAAGAGGAGGCATCCTTTGCGAAGCATACGCGAAGCGTATACCTCCTCTTTTAACCGCCTTTCATCCCCCGCTAAGCTTTCGGGGGTACTCGGCGACGCCTCGATATATTCCTCTCTAGCTATAGCGGGGGTCTTCCCGGCGGATTAGATAAAATTTAAGTACACTGTGTTGATGCGCAAGTAACTGGAGAATCGATTGGTTCAACTGCAACGATTAGTTATTGCACCTCAACAGCACAAAGAAGGGGAAATTTTTTTGACCCCTTCCCAACAGCACTATCTCAGTCGAGTTTTACGATTGAAAGCAGGCGATCGCTTTATTGCGATGGATGGACAGGGGAGCTGGTGGGTGAGTGAACTAGCAGCCGATCTGACCCAAGCTAACATTCTCGAATCCCTGTGTGTTGAAACCGAATTATCGGGAACGGTGACATTGATGGCAGCGATGCCTAAAGGTAATGGATTTGATGATGTGGTGTATCAGGCAACAGAGTTGGGCGTTGCTTGCATCATCCCGTTAAAGAGCGATCGCACCCTCCTCAATCCCAGTCCGCAGAAACTCGAACGCTGGCGTCGGCTGACTCAAGAGGCAGCCGAGCAATCTGAGCGTCAAATTGTACCAACCCTTTTCGACCCCATAGACTTTGTCGCAAGTCTAGAATTACCTGAAACCTCAAACGCCTATCGCTATATAGCCGTAGCACGGGGTGATGCGCCTCATTTGGTGAGTTGCTTGCAAAACCAAATATTAGAACCTGATGCGGGTCAATTTTCCGTGATGATCGCGACTGGCCCTGAAGGTGGCTGGACAGGTACAGAAGTAGAACAAGCCAAAACGGCTGGTTTTCAACCTGTTTCCTTAGGGGATCGCATCCTCAGAGCCGTCACGGCTCCCATCGTTGCCTTGTCTGTGATCGCATCAGTGTTAGAGCTGAAAGCCAATGTGCGATTCCCCTCGCAAGTAACAGGGGTCAGGGAATGACCACAAGAATGAGGCAGGTAAGGATACAGCGTCTTCCAGATCAGAGCGTATCTCCTACAATGAGAGGGAATGTAGCGACTTTCCCTTTCAAGGGCAACTTTAAGGGGGATTCGGCTGCCAACGCAAACATTAAACCGAGTGAGTGCTGACTACCTATTCCTCAGCCGTCATGATTGACCAAGTTGTCGATGCTTTTGAACGCCAAGATTATCGAACCGCTGCCCGATTACTCAAACAACTGGTAAAGCAGGAACCGAAGAATCCTTGGGTACAGCTTTATGTCGGACGATTGCATGAAGCGACGGGTAAGATGGAATCGGCTGAAGCCGTCTATCGGCAGTTACTCAGGGGAACGACCAACCCTAAAATTATGTCTCAAGCGCGTCAGGGACTGGGGCGCTTGGAAGCAATGGAACAAGAGCGAAGACGGCAAGCTCTGGCTGAGGCGACAGCTGACCCTAATAGTGGAGAATTAGGGGCTTTGGTACTGGAACCCATCAGTACTGAAGCGAAAACCGAAGCCATTCAAAAGTTTGCCCGCATCATGCAAATCGATGCCTACTCCGCAAGGTTACAGCTACCCATGCGTGGTTGGCGGTTGTACCGCACTGGACCAATGGGAGAACTGAACTTTTATGTTTCATCCCTGCGCGACGCGTCCATTCCTTGCTTTTCAGCCGCGATCGGCAATATCAAAGAAATTAACGTATTTAATGTGCATTATTTTTCTGAGAGCGAAGGGGTAGGGACGTCAGGAGCCTTAGGTCGCCTCTCGTCTCAAGCTAGCGTTGTGTGCAAAAACGCTCAGGGACAGTTGGGTTCCCTGACATTTAATTGGTCAGAAGTGACCCAACGAGTGGAAGGGTTGCTGCCGCTTTTTGACGAAGTCGTTGATCACGATGGGCGCGGCAACTTAAAGCGCAAAACTCAAACCTTAGACTATGTTCAGTTTTGCGACCTGCATTTACCAGAGCGAGGCACTATTCTGCGCTTGTGCGATCGCAACTATCAGTTTCAGCAGGGAATTACTCTTTTTCCAAAACCGCTTCAAGACCCGCGTCAGAAATCTAAAGCGCCTTCCCTCGAACAAGGAACCACCAGAAAGAACTGGAATCACTTACTAGATTTCCTCAATCCCAAATTGCCTCAGATCCCAGTCTGGTCAGATTTCAAGACCTTTGCCGAAACAGCAATAGATTTTAGAGAAATGCTGGGTCACCTGCCCTCTCATATCGACTTGTTCCGCCGTAAAGAGACGCCTTGGGACCCAGCATTTCAGTTGTATAGTGGATTGGTTTTCCTGAAGAATTCTTCTCAGTAAAGATGATATTCCTGAGGTACTATTTCGTCGGTGTTTTCACCTGACGTGCCATATCCCGGAACATCTCCATGTTCGGACCTGGACGACGCCGACTATTGGTAGGTGTGGGCATTAAGTAGTTAGGAGCAAAGGTCGATGCAGCTTGGGGTGCCACTTTGCCATTAGTGGCAGGGGCTGGGGGGTTAGGCTGCGCTTCAATCTTTACTTTCTCGTTCCCAGAAGGTACTTGATTAACGGGCGAGGCTTTGGGACGTTCGAGTGTTGCTACAGCAGATTGAGACGATTCTACCTGCTTGGCTGGAGCTGCCGCCTTAGCTTTCATGGGTTCTGGCTTCTTGGCTTCAGTACCTGACGCAACGTTTCCGCTGTCGTCTAGCTCCAAGAAATACCCTTCCGATTTTTCCGCCTTAGGAGCCGACTCACCGTCTTTGGATTTTT
>NZ_DATNPA010000171.1:0-2900 GCF_036703385.1 Allocoleopsis sp.
AAATACCCTGCTGAATATCTTGGGATGAGAGGGTTTCCTGTCCTTGGGAGAGAAACTGAATTAAGCTGCCTAAAAGCGTTTGTATTGGTGGGGCGATTTTGAGACTGCGCCAAATCAAGAAGTCAAACTGCTCCTGAATTCGCTCTGTCAGCATCACGGCTAGCGTAGTTTTACCAATCCCGCCCATCCCTAACAGAGCTATCACTTTACAACGGTCTTGCAAAATCCATTGCTCTAGCTGGCATAGTTCTTCAGTACGTCCGTAGAAACTGGAGACTTCTGGCGCTTCTCCCCAATCTTGCAATCCTAGAGGCTGTTGAACAGGAGCCATTGCGACGTTAGGGAAGCTAGGATTCGCCTTTGCCTTATCCTCCAAAACTAGATGCGTGTCTTGTTTGGCTGATTTAGCCAACCCAGTTCTGAACGATTCATCCTCTGTGATTTGTTGGGACTTTTGCGATCGCCGATGCTCCCACTCCACATCAAGCCGCTTTAAGTTTGCCGCTGTATCGTACTGTTTGTACCACAGCTTTAATGTAAAGTGCCAATCATCTGCACCCTGCGTCTTGATGCGATGATCCTCTAGAATTTCCACAAAATCTTTAAGACGATGGAGCGCTTCTTTGATTTCGTCGCTGCTTAACTTGCCATCCTTTGAGGTTAAGGCTGTCAGTTCTTCGAGGAACCGCACCTTAGTTTTGACCAGCAGATGCTTCTCATTCTTCCAGTGGACTTGAAGGGGTAGCCGCTCACTATTTTCTACTTCATGATTGGCATAAGCCAGCAGTGCTTCTAACAGGCGTTTGGTGCGCTGTTTAACTTGAGGGCCATAGTTCCGTCTCGCCATCGATGCTGCCTAAAAAGTTCAGGGATTCCCCTAAGTCAAAGTGATTTCCCTCAACAGCTTATCCCTGATTTTAGGAGACTTCCAGCTTTTAGAGCCTACGGCTGGCTTGAGGAAAATTCCCCCAAATATCTTTGAATACAATACCTCGAACCTCTCACGATCGCAGACATGAGCCAATCCGAGCTGAAATGCGGAATCTATTTTGTAGCACTTGTAGTATATTGTAGCGACTTGATGGGGGATGGGTGGAAAGAAGCCGCATTGCGCTGTCTTCGCTAAAGCGAAACTACTAACCGACTAAAAAGGAGGCTGTCATGAATCCGAAGTATTTTATAACATTCACCACGATTGTTTTAGCTACGGGATTGAGCCAGCCTGTAACACAAGCTCAGCCCCAAGAGCTTGTAACGACTTCGAGGTTCAACAATGTTCTAGTCAGCCAAAAAAAGAACCCGTCTCCACCCAGACCCTCGCCACCAGGGGGAAGTCGATTAGCTGTGCAACATTGAACCTCACTCAATGGGTCATCGTTGATTAGGGGCAACGCATACGTTGCCCCTACGACCCTCTGCCCCTTATCCGCAAAATTTTGCCAATTGTATGATTTGTAACCAAAAATCCCCATACCAACTTCTTCGCTAGACGACAATAGGGATAGCGTTAACAGCTATCTTTTTGGCAGGAATAGCGGAGACTCACCGATGTACGTCTATCGCACCTCTGGATGCAACAACAAGGCAGAACTCTATGGCCTTCAAGAGCGAATCGATGACCTGTGCGTTGAACTGGAAACTCAGAGAATTGATGAGGTACAGGCGCGTTTTGAACGAGTCTATCCTTACTTAAAGCGCCGAATCCTCAATCGAAGACTCATTGCACGCATCCTAAGAGTCGATGATGAGCAACTGGTATGCTTGCTCGATATCTTTAAGCGCGGTGACAGTGACTATGAACAGTTTCTCCACGATCCGCGAGCGTATGGCAGGACCCACTTCGAGCCTGAACTTAATCAGCAACACATCCGAGACTGGCTCACCCGTGAAAAGAACAAGCAGCGTCCTGTTCAGAAACTCCCGGAACTCCCGCCGGAACTGCTTCCTTGGCTAGAATCTCCCAGTTGGGAGATGGAGACGCTGACTGAAGACTGGGTGATTTATGAAAGCGAAGAATGGGTGACGCGCTTCAGGCAACGGGAAGTCCAAGACGCCTGGGAAACTTATTATCAACTGGTTGCGGGAATTCGCTCCGGAGCTCATCCCTCAGAAGGCTTTCCCGATTTGTTGAATGTCAGGTTATGTACATTGAACGGACATTACATCCTTTACAGCGAGATGCAAACCGCTGATACCTTTGTTGGGGGTGTCTTATTTCTGTTAGCGCCTTTTAATCACCGACCCTCCAGAGAAGAGATTATCCAAATCGGGAAGAAAACGGCTTTATTTGATGGCTTTGGCACAACTAATGTCTTGGCACGACCCTTAAGCCTTCATGACTTGACCCCCTTTGCTCAACGTTCCTATCCCTCCTATCTGCTTGCTGATGAACAGAGTTGGCTAGCAATTGAGCGAGGGAAAGAGGCAAATCTCGCTCTTTCCGTGGAAGAAGAGCAGATTCTTCAGTCCGTTTCCAGTGCAGCACCGGGTCAGGGTTCGTTGCCTTTATTCATCAACGGACGAGCGGGTAGCGGTAAGTCTACCATGCTGCTTTATCTGTTTGCCGACTACTGCTATCGGAAATATTACGACAAGCGAGGACATCGCCGTGAGCAGCCTCTCCCTGGTGAGCCGTTGTTTCTCACGTATAATCAGCGCTTACTGGAGGTGGCGAGAGACGGAGTAACGACCTTACTGGCATCCCATTACCGCTTTGTGGCAGAGAGGAGTCAAGGGGAGGAGAAGGAAAGCATCGATCACTACTTCCAACCGTTCCAAAAATTTCTGTTTGGCTTGCTACCCTCCCATGAGCGCTCCAACTTTGACCCAGAAAAGTACATTTCCTTCCATCGCTTCAAACAACTGTATCAGGGAAAAAGTCCCTGTGAATCGTTAGCTAA
>NZ_DATNPA010000172.1:0-3726 GCF_036703385.1 Allocoleopsis sp.
AACGCATCCGTGCCGATCGATGCACGACCAACCTGACCCGTTATAATTACCATCGGAATCGAGTCCATGTGAGCCGTGGCAATTCCTGTGACTAAGTTAGTGGCTCCCGGACCCGATGTGCCAAAACAGACCCCCACTTTACCTGTTGCACGGGCATAAGCGTCAGCCGCGTGAGCAGCTCCCTGCTCGTGTCTCACTAAGATATGCTGAATTTCACCTCGGGTTTCCCAGTGATATAGCTCGTCATAGATGGGTAGAATCGCTCCACCGGGATAACCAAAAATATGCTCGACACCATGACGCCTAAGGCTGTCCATTAACGCATAGGCACCAGTCTGGCGGGTGATAGACTGGGGCGGGGTTGGTGTTTCTGTTTCTGTTTTGGAGATGCTCTGGGTACGCACGGGATAACCTCTCAAAATAAGGAATGCTGTATATTAAGTTTTGTATTGTATGCTGCGTAACAGACTTTACATTAATATTTCAGTCTAATAGTGATAACGATCCCTGTCGAGTTCTATCTGATTAATTTCTAGAATCAATTGGCGCTGCATTTCTGGGCTTATAATCGGGGATCGCGGTAAATTTAGGTTTGTAGAGAAGATAGTCATGCATAAATGCCATCATTCTCTAACAATTGATACTGAATCGCCTACTTCAACGATACATCCTCGCCCCAACACCACAATCCGGTTCACTTTCGGGAGGGTGAAAAGGCGATGAGCCGCCATAAAGGTGGTAAGCTTCTGTTTCAAGTATTCCAATGCCTTAACTGCACCAAGATTAGGGGAGCAGGGATAGTTCCCAGAAAAAACAGGAGGAGCGATCGCAAATTGGCTTCCATTTTATAGGATCGGGTTGGGAATAGAATCTAGAGCGTGTAGGTGCTTCTTCACGGCTTCTATTTTGGGGGTGAAATATACTTACCTGTAACCGCGTCTAAAACGGTAACCGCACCTTGGGTAGAAACATGAAACCAATCTAGGGTTGTGATGCGATCGCTATGTTCTTCAAACAGTTGAATAACATAATAAGGTTCAGCCGTTGTAGGGGAACTATCAACTCTCAAACCAACGTGTGCTTTTCCCTTAGATAACCGCTTAATTGTCTGAACTTTCTGTTGAACTTGTCGCAACTGCCAAACAGCATTAATGGCTTTCTTTTCATTGATTGTACGTCTAGATTGAGAAACGCGTTGAGAAGTAGGCGGCTGGATTTGGCTGGCATCTGCTGGGGCGTTGATCAATTCACCAGTGACGGCAGGAACAACCAAAATTGCAGCACTCGCAATCACAACAAAAGATGTTTGTAGTTGATTCATATCAAACCTTAGTCTTCTAGGATGCATGGAGTTGTACTGGGAGGGCACCCTACAATCCATAAGATGAGCGAGTCTTCTCAACTCGGAAAAACTCGTGCTCAACGTTTCAAAACTTGAGCGATCGCATCTTCTAATTCACCTTGACTCAAGAAGGTCACAATAAATACCTCTTGATATGTTTTTCCTGACCTAGCAATAATTTTAAAGCCCCCGCGAATGGGCACCGATACTTTTAAATGTAATCGGGGACTATGACTTTTAGCTCGTCCAATGACAGCAGGCGTAATTGTTTGAATCCCAGTGTAACGCGTAAGACGTTCTAGAACTGGAATCAAACCCGGAATGTGAGTGGAGTGATTCCAAACCAGCCTGCCGTCATTGGTATTGCTCATGAGGTTATGCTGCTTCTATAGGAGCCATCGTTAACCCTGCACGACTCAGCTGTTGGTGGTAGAGTTCCGCTTGTTCTTGGGGGCCAACCCAGACAATGGCTTGACCTTGAAAATGAACCTGATTCGTGAGTTCCCAAGCGCGATCGCTCGTCATACCAGGAATATACTTTACCAAACAGTCGTGAACGTGCTGAAACGTGTTGAAATCATCGTCCAGCACAATCACCTTGTAATTGGGATAGTGCTGGCGAGTAACTTGACCCGATTTTTCAGGAGCTATAACTGGCGATGCAGATGTCGCGTAATAAACCGCTAATACTACCATACTCATAGGGCTGTTACGAAAATCCTTCACCTAAAATTAAGCAACCTGTATTCTTTTCTAGTTTACCTACCCGTTGACCATTTCTCACCCCAAACGGCTACTGCCATTTGTCCCAAGTTTCATTGAAAATTGAAGTATCGGGAAACGCAGTAGGATTGCCACTGTTTTCTATTCGCTGCCGTAGAGCTTGCAGTTCCGGCTCGGCTCGCGGGAGTTGATCGACCAGTTCGTAAGGGGCTATCCTTTTTTCCAAGGCAAATGCTGCCGTAATGCCAGCGGCTGCACCTGATGACCATTCAAAGGAGTGTACTCGATAGGCGGCGGCGGCAATGTGGCTAGTGGCAATGCTTTTTCCAGCAACTAACATATTGTCAATTTTTTGCGGAATCATTGCTCGCAGAGGAATTTGGAAGGGGTAAGCTTGACCGGCTCCTTGCCTTTCACCCTCACGCTCTTTGTTCCCAGGTGCTTCAGGTGGACTCATAACCATACAGGGGTGGAAGTCGATCGCATAATGCCCAATCCCCACAGAATCGGGATAAATAGTGGAGCGAGTCCGCCTCCTCACTTCGTCAGGCGACTTTTTGCCCCCAATTACAGAGATAGATTCTAGTCCAGCCAACGCTGCCCGCAAGCTGCGATAGGTCTCCGGCGAGAGCGTCTTGCGATAATAATCATCTTTGTAGTCACGTCGAGAGATATCGATTTCCCAAACACTAAAGCCGTTGGGATAGCCATAGGCAGGGCGTCCAATTAGCCGCCGTCCTTCCCGCATGTATGGATACTTGGACAATCCGTGTACCGTTCCCATTGGGGAATCTAAACCCGAAAGAAACTTGTTGTTGGGTTGTGGCTGCTTAACACCAGCGCCGAGTTGAGAGTCGGTATTTCCGGCTACCAACCAGTAGAAATAGCCCTGAGAGATTTCTTCTGCCTTGCGTAAAGCCTCTGTGCGCAAGCCACCCATCCAACCTCCGGGTTGCAGCTGTCCTGTTGCTTGCAACTGATCGCGGGCGTAGACAAAGTTATCTTGGGAGGTGCCTGGACGGTAGTCATTACCCCAAGTCCAGTTTTGCATGGAAATATCACCCGGTGTAGGAGCCGTGTAAGTGATACCACCAAACTTTTTGGTTTCACCCTTTTCCGGACTCCAAATCCGCCGATAGGTGTACACCAATCCAAAGTCTGCCAATCGCTTTAGCTCATAGCTGTAGTAGGGTTCGTATTGAGGATAAAACGAGGGCATCTGATAGGTTTGAGGCTCCTTGGTGGCTTGCATTGCAAAGGTATAGGTAAAGCCTTGGGTGCAATATTGGTCGCCATCGGCACTTGAGGAGGACGGTTCTACGTAGGAGCGAGGGTCAATACCCAGGCGGTAGGGAACGTCCGCTAAAGCCAGCAACTCCCCAGTTTCTGAGGCGTCAACAACGTACCAGTTAGGGGCATTCCCTTGAGGTTGCCGTTGAGGAACAAAACGCACGATAGTTTTGTCAAAGCGGGGTGAATTTTCGTATTTGTAGGAATCTTCAATGGTTTGAGAGAGGGGAAAGGTGTTGAGAGGAGGGGCACCTTTCGTAGGTTGATGCTGAATTGCGATCGCACTTTCGATCTGCTTACCATTTGCGCTAATATTCAGCTCCTTAACCACGGTGGAAGGATACCACTTGAGCGTCCCTTTACCGCGTTTG
>NZ_DATNPA010000173.1:0-7028 GCF_036703385.1 Allocoleopsis sp.
GTTTCGTGTTCCTGTTGCAGGTAACTTTAGGATTTCTGGCCCTCTGACCAATATCAATGCTGCCACAATTCAGGGAACCGGTTCTGGGAGTTTAAATGTTGCAGGCGGAACCGTTAGAGCTACCAATATCCAACTCGCCAAAGGTCGCTTCACGGCACAAGTCCAAGCCTCTGGCGTGCAGGTAGGGCGTCTGGCTCAGGTGCCCCCCCAGTTCCGCGTTCCGGTTTCGGGTAACTTTACCCTTTCTGGCCCTCTGACTGAATTTAGTACGGCGAAGGTTCAAGGAACGGGTTCCGGAAGTTTGAATGTCGCCGGAGGAACGGTACGAGCCACCAATATCCAGCTCGCGGACGGTCGCTTTGTAGCAAAAGTTCAAGCCTCTGGGGTAGAGGTACAGCGTCTGGCTCAAGTTCCCCCCCAAGTCAGGGGGCCTTTGTCTGGTAACTTTACCCTTGCTGGCCCTTTAACGGAGTTGAGTACAGCGACGATTCAGGGGAGGGGTTCTGGGAGTTTGAATGTCGCCGGAGGAACGGTAAGGGCAACCAATGTTCAACTGGCGAATGGGAACTTCACCGCTCAAATCCAAGCCTCTGGAGTACCGGTGGAGCGTCTGGCAAAGGTGCCGCCCCAGGTACGGGGGCCTCTCTCTGGCAACTTTAATGTATCCGGTGCGCTGGCGAACTTGAGTCCTTCTACCATTCAGGGAAGCGGTTCTGGAACATTAAATGTCGCTGGCGGTACGGTTAGAGCAACCAATATCCAGCTGGCGAATGGGAACTTCACGGCACAAGTCCAAGCCTCTGGAGTCGAGGTGGGGCGTCTGGCGCAGGTACCCCCCCAGTTTCGCGGTGCTCTCTCTGGAGACTTTAATTTGGCTGGTGCTCTGGCGAACTTGAGTCCTTCTACGATTCAAGGGAGCGGTTCTGGAAGGTTAAATGTGGCTGGAGGGACGGTTAGGGCGACCAATGTCCAACTCGCGGATGGTCGTTTTACGGCTCAAGTCCAGGCATCTGGGGTAGAAGTAGGGCGTCTGGCGCAGGTGCCACCCCAGTTCCGGGGCGCTCTGACTGGAGACTTTAATCTAGCTGGCTCCCTGGCGAATTTAAGTCCTGCCGCGATTGAGGGAAGCGGTTCTGGAACTTTAAGTCTGGCTGGAGGGAGCGTCAAAGCGTCTAACGTACAACTTCGCAACGGTCGTTTTGTGGCGAATGTCCTGGCATCGGATGTCCCATTAGCGAGTTTTTCCCCGGATTTACGAGGACGATTGAATGGTCAGCTCGATGTCTCTGGTTCGCTAGCTGCCCTTTCTCCTAATGCCATTCAGGCTCGTGGTCAAGTCAATTTCAGTGAAGGCATTGCTATAATTGACCGCTCTCTCACCGCTGCTATTGACTGGAATGGTCAGCAGCAACAGTTGCAAATTCAACAGGCGACAGCGGAAGGATTTAAGGCCAATGGTGTCGTCAATGTCAACCTGGCAAACCGGGGTTTACAAGCGATTAAGGGGTTCGACCTCAATGTTCAAGCCGATAACTTGAACCTCAAACAGTTACCAGCTAGCTTACCTAACGGTATCAATGTAGCAGGACAAGCGGATTTTAACGGTCGCATTGCGGGAACTGTTAGCACTCCGAATGTCAACGGAACTCTCGCACTGCGGAATTTTGCCGTTGATGGTCTAACGTTTGAATCCCGGCTGGCAGGAAGTATCAATACTGTAGCGGGACAACCGTTGAACCTGAAGCTGGCGGGTGAGAATGACCGGATTGAGGTGGCGCTAGGGGCAGACTATCGCCCAGTCTCCTTTGATATTAAGCGAGGCGAGACGATCGCACAGGGCAGGCGACAAGGGGATGTCCTGCAAGTTACAACCGAAAAATTCCCCATTGCTCTGCTCAAACAGCTAACCCCTGTACCCCCCGCTATTGCCACCCAACCCTTACAAGGAGACATCTCTGGCAACCTGGATGTCAATCTCAAAACGTTTGATATTACTCTGAATAATATTGCGATCGTAGGCCCGATCTTTAATGCGCGTCGCGGCGAGTCGTCTCCAGCCGCTAATAATCAATACTTCCTTTCCGGTAAAATTGCCCGAACGGCAGCGGGTCCTCAATTCCAAAACGTTCAGCTTAACGTGAAGCAGGGAGAACTTTCGGTTGTTGTTGCAGCGCTGCAAGCCTTTCAACTCATCAAGCTTACTCCAGCTAAACTGAGCTTCAATGCGACGGGTGATACGTTGGTGTCACCCATACTCTTGCAAGACGTACCCCTGCAAACTCAGCTGCGGCGTCTATCAGAAATCAAGGCACTGGAGGAACAGCAGAGTGAGCAGCGTGAAGCTTCATCCGTCTTACCCGACCTCGCTCAACTCAAGGGTAATTTCACGGGTACCGTAACCGTGGATGGCTCTTTGGCTTCTGGTGTTAGCGCCAAAATTAATATCGAAGGTCAAAATTGGGCATGGGATACCTATAAAGTTAACCAGGTGAGTGTCTTGGGTGAAGGTCAATTTCAGAATGGCGTCCTCTCCCTCTTACCCCTGCGCATCCAATCCGGAAACAGTCTCATCTCCTACTCCGGCACGATAGGCGGCGATGCACAATCGGGTCAGCTCCAGTTGCAAAATATCCCGATTGACCAACTCCAAGGGATTCTCTCCAAAGTTCCCAACGTACCGCCCAATCTAGTTGGCTTCACGGGGTTGTTGAACGCTACCGCTACACTTTCCGGTAGCATTAAAAATCCCCAAGCTAGAGGGGTACTTACCCTCGCTGATGCAACGCTCAACCGGACAAAAGTGCAGGAAGCGCTCGGCACTTTCAGTTACAACGACGCCCGCCTCAACTTTAACAGTGAGTTCAGGCTTGCCGAATCTCAAAATCCCCTGACCATTGGCGGTAGTATCCCCTTCAAGCTACCGGTTGCCACAGTTGCACCGGCTAGCAACAAGCTCAACCTCAGTATCAATGTGCAAAATGATGGAATTGCGCTATTGAATCTCTTCACCGGAGGACAAGTTAGCTGGGTGAATGGCAATGGCAATGTACAGGTTGAGGTTGGTGGAATCTTGAATCAGCAGACGAATCGACCCGAACAACTGGTGGCTAATGGTAGCGCCACGATAGAGAATGCCACCATCCAAGCGTCCGCACTACCCGACCCCCTCACGAATGTAAAAGGTAAAGTGCAGTTCAACTTTGACAATATTGAGATTGCTGAACAGCTGACGGGTCAGTACAGTGGGGGTACGATAACGGCAATGGGAACTCTCCCCATTTCTCAGGGAGCATCCTCAGATAAGCAAATCGCGTTGAATATTGGTGAGCTGGGATTAAACCTGAAAGGACTTTATCGGGGTCGTGTCCAGGGGAATGTGGCGATCGCAGGCACGGCACTAAACCCTAAAATTGGGGGGGAGGTTACCCTGTTTAATGGAAATGTGTCCCTAGCAGAGCAAACGGCGCGTCCAAGCGGTGGCACAGGTGATGGCACAGGCGGTGGCACAGGTGGTGGTGATTCTACATCATCGAACCGCATCGAGTTCGATAACTTAAAGCTAAAGCTGGATAAAAACATCCAAATCACGAGAGCCCCAATCTTAAATTTCCTCGCCGATGGAACACTCACCATCAATGGCTCTCTGGGTAACATCGAGCCAGAGGGAATCATTGATATCAAACGTGGTCAAGTCAATCTGTTTACCACCCAGTTCCGATTGGCAAGAGGTTATAACAATACTGCCCAGTTTACACGCAAGCAAGGACTAGACCCCAACCTGAATGTGCGCCTGGTGGCATCGGTATCCGAAGGCACACAACGGCGGCTTGCAACTGACCCTCTGTCCGCTGAGATTAACGATGCTCCGTCGGTGACGGGTGTTGGCAGTGTGCAATCTGTTCGTATCCAGGCTAAGGTCGAAGGCCCAGCCAGCCAGCTAACGGATAACCTGGAACTCACCAGTTCGCCATCGCGCACCAAATCAGAAATTGTAGCGCTCTTGGGGGGTAGCTTTGTCGATACATTAGGTCGAGGAGATACAACACTGGGTTTGGTTAACCTGGCAGGGTCAGCATTGTTAGGTAATGTGCAAAACGTTATCGGTGACGCCTTGGGATTGAGTGAGTTTCGCCTATTCCCGACAATTATTACGAATGAAAAACGACGAACGTCTGCTTTAGGGTTGAGTGCTGAAGCAGGGGTTGATATCGGACGTAATTTCTCTGTTTCTGTATCCAAGGAGTTAACGACAGATCAGGCGGCTCAGTATGGTCTGCGTTATCGGCTCAACGAGAAGACACTTCTGCGCGGTTCAACTGATTTTTCGGGTGATAGTCGGGCGGTAGTCGAGTACGAAACGCGATTTTAGCCAAATTGTAGGGTACGTCAGCGGCAGCGTAGCGTACTCTATCGTACTCCTAATCACTTTGGAGAGGCTCCTGCTCTCCTCATTAACTTCCTCTGTGTCCTCTGTGACTCTGTGGTTCGTTAATGATTCTCACAAAATCAAATCGAAGCGAAGCCTTCGGTGGGTTACGGCTACGCCTAACCCGCCCTACAACTTATACAACTTCCTCTTTTTCTCAGCGACAGCCTATTTTCTCGCCAGGGATTGGCAATCAATGACAATCTCGTTAGTTCTAGGTTGAGCCTGGAGTAATCTCAAAAAAGTCTGTTTGTTAAAGGTTCTGGGATCGCCTCTTTGACCAGAACGGTCTACAGCTTTATGAGTTGTAATCCGCGAATCAGGTACTCCCGTTTTGGCGACTAACCAGGCCAGAGATTGGTATTGAGCTTGAGTATAACCACTATGGCGTCTGCGATTATTATTGCCATCGGGTGGTGTTTCTAAAGATACATGGTAGGCAAAATTGTTAACCGAGGGAGGAAGATCAGGGCTAGTTTGTACCGTTTCCCGTCCATTTTCACCTTCAAAAACGGAGTTCCCCGCCCCAAACGCTCTCATCTCTGGAGGGACGATATAAACAACTTCACCTGAGCGTTTAATGAGTGCGTGATAACTCACTTGCTGTGAATCAAGCTGATGTGGAGTTTGAAACAAATTAATCGCACTCTTCGCTGAACCCACGGTCTCATGAATTACGACAATAGGAGAATATTGGGCAGGTTTGCCATACAAGTCATTCAAAAAACGTTCTCCATAGTTTGTCGGGTCAGCAACAGCGATGGATTCGAGAGGTTTGTAGTTGTTCAATACTCTTGAATCATCATCTATATTAATTTGTTGATCCATAGATGAATTGGACTTATTTCCACTATTTTCAATCCGCCGAAAGCGAGTGAGAGTAATTGGACTCAGAGCGACATCAGTAAGTTGATTGGATGTTGCTGTCTTGAGTTCTGGCTTGACAGCACAAGTAGATGGCATTGCTGGAGCAAGATTTCTTTGAGCAATACTGGATTTGGTAGATAGCTGATTGCGGAGTCCAAACTCGTTATTCAGTACTAGAGCGGTACGCCCTGTCTTCGGGGTAATCATGATGGTAGTTAACCACAAAGCTATTAGAAAGAGAAAAGTAACTATATATTGTTTCATGGGCGCATATTGCCGAAAATTTACAATTTTGAATGACGTTCTACAGTAAAGCGGGTTCCACAGAGCAATCTAAGTTACATAATAATACTGTTCTGCTACCCCACTTTATGAGGGGTATTATTATACCTTTGCGTGGGGCTATTATCAAAAAATATAAGTGAGTCATCAGCGTGCGATCGCAAGTTAGCTGTAGCTCCCTTGTTTCAAAATCTTTCTCTAGAGAGCTTACACTTGAGACTCCCTTCGATTACCCATTTATTCGATTTTATAGCCCAGACTTCAACTCCTAATCTATAAATTTGATCGGCTAATTTATAGCGTAAAATTTTATAAGTTTTCGGTCAAATAAGTAAGGTTCTGTATGAGATTCTCAAATATTTATAAATTAAGTGTGATAAAATTATCATCAAAACATCAGGAGATTGGATTGAGCATCTAGTAAAAGTACAAGATGGAAAAAGTCTATTCCATAAGTTGGCGCTAAGGCAGCTTTATTGAAAGTCAGTCTGCTTTAGTGCCGTTTTGCAGTAAATACGCACTTAAGATCATGACACTCTCTACAGATCGAAATTTACAATCCATTTTACCTACCGAAGATGACGCTGCTCTTGCACGAGCTAGCTACCAGAAATTAGTATCTCTCATACAGCTCCAGGAAGCTTACCTGACTATTAAGGCTATGCAAGATGATTCCAAAGAGGAATCGGTTACTATTCCAGCCGAAGCGTTTCGTCTGCTCCTTGAAATTTTGGCACAGATGGGTCAGGGTAATGCTGTCAAGGTACAGCCAATTAGGCAAGAACTCCATCTCTATGAGGCTGCGGATATCCTTGGCGTCTCTCGTAGCTATGTAGTAAGTTTACTGGAGTCGGGAGAAATTCCTTACTGGATAGAGGGGACAGTCTACAAGATGCGTTATCACGATGTGATTGACTATAAAAATCGGAATGATGCTGAACGAATGAAAGCCCTGGATGAGCTTGCGGCTCAAGCGCAAGAACTCGATATGGGATACTGATGCATGGCGAATTTAATCGTCGTGTATGATGCCTGTGTTTTATATCCAGCACCGTTACGCGATTTTTTGATGTGGCTGGCACTCACGGACTTATTTAAGGCGCGTTGGACAGAGGAAATTCACGACGAGTGGATGCGAAATGTTCTAAAAAATCGTTCTGAGCTTACTTTAGAACAGCTCACTAGAACTAAAAATTTGATGAATGCTAGCGTCAGAGATTGCTTGGTGACAGGTTACGAAGATATTATCCCAGAGTTGCAACTTCCAGATCCAGGCGATCGCCACATACTTGCAGCAGCAATTCGCTGTGATGCCAGTTTTATCATTACTTTTAATCTTAAAGACTTTCCCCAGCAAGTTCTGGCACCTTACGGCGTTGAAGTTCGGCATCCCGATAATTTTATCTTGGATTTGTTTGGCCTTAACTTTAAAGCAATCTGCAAAGCGGCACAA
>NZ_DATNPA010000174.1:0-5362 GCF_036703385.1 Allocoleopsis sp.
ACCGCCTCGACCCAACCTATCTGGTCGATTAATCCAGCAATTATACCTAGATGGTCGATATCTTTGACTTGAAGTTCCGGCTGCTGCTGAGTCATTCCTGAAAAATACCTCTGACTCTACCAGAAACCTGCGGAATGTGGGCTAAATGGTAATGGGTAATAGGTAGACAAGGGGGCAAACAAGAGATTCCTGTGATGATTAGACCTCTTGCAAAAGTCGATTTTTAGCTTTAGGGGCGAAGCATTTGCGTCCGAATTTATCGGTCAAATCAGGGTTTTTATCCGCAAATGCTTCGCCCTTCTCGGATTTATGCAAGAGGTCTATCGAATCCGTTGGCATTGGACTCTTATGTATTTTTTTTAAGCCGAGTATCGCAGAGTTTCACTCCGAGGTTCGCAGACTTTTGGGAGCCCAATTTATTTAATTGGATGCCAACGGATTCGATATCACTCTTGTTCAATTGCTAATTGCAGTTCTCTTTCTAAGAACTGGCGCTGAGCAATTTCTGCTTGTAATTGTTCGTTAACCCGTCTCAATTGTTCGTTAGTTTGACTTAATTGTCCAGTAAGCTTGGCAACTTCAGCTTCCAGTCGCTCATTTTCTCTTTGCAAGAGTGCTTCTGATTGCTGTTGTTCAATATTGTCATGGAAGACGAGAACAGCGCCCAGAATTTTACCAAGCTCATTTTTAATGGGTGCGGCACTGTCATTAATTGGGATTTCTGTGCCATCTTTAGTAATCAGTAAGGTATGGTTTTCTAATCCTACAATCGTTCCCTGCTGGAGCGCTAACCTTACCGGATTCTCAACAACCGCTCGCGTTTTTTCGTTGATGGTTTGGAAAACATGAGTTAAATCGTTACCCATCACTTCTTCCAGACTCCAACGAGTCAGCGCTTCAGCCACAGGATTCATAAATGTGATTAATCCTTGAGAGTCGGTTGTAATCACCGCATCCCCAATACTTTTCAGAGTTGTTGCTAGCCACTCCTCTCTCTCCCGCAGCTGCTGCTCCATTTGATACTTGTAGAGAGCCACTTCAATCGTTGTGGCTAAATCTCTCGCTTCAAAAGGCTTGAGAATGTATCCGTAGGGTTCGGTAAGTTTGGCGCGATTCAGCGTTTCTTCGTTAGTGTAAGCGGTTAGATACACAATGGGTATTTGGAAGCGATCGCGAATTTGTGCAGCTGCTTCAATACCATCCACGTTCCCTTCGAGTTTGATATCCATTAAAACGAGTTCGGGGCGACTTTCTTCGACTACAGCAATCGCTTCTTCTCCCGAAGCCACATTCGCTACAACCTTATAGCCGAGTCCTTCCAATCTTCTTTGAATATTAAGTCCAACAATTCCTTCATCCTCAACGATTAACAATCTAGCTCTCACGATTACCCCTTTACGCTTCTGAACTTCCACTCTCCGATAAATCGACTCGAAACTGACTGCCTCGGCTTCGCTCAACTTCAATGGTGCCTTTCAATTGTTTTGTCAGAACTTGCACTAACTGAAGTCCTAAAGACTTAGCGCTTTTGAAGTCCCAATCCCTAGGCAAACCCACACCATCATCTTTGATGATTAGGGTAAAATGCTGGTTAGCTCCAGAGTGTAGAGAGATACTGATTGTCCCCGCCCGGTTGTCGGGAAAAGCATATTTGAGTGCGTTAGAGACTAACTCATTAATAATTAACCCGCAAGGAATCGCCGTGTCAATATTGAGAGTGACCTCATCAATATATAATTCCAATGTGATATTGCCTGAATGCAATCCATAGGCTTTGAACAAATATTTAACCAAACTCTCAGTATACTCAGCAAAATTAATTTTGGCAAAGTTTTTAGATTGATACAGTTTTTCATGAACAAGAGCCATCGACTTGACGCGGTTTTGACTTTCCCGAAACACCTCCAGCATGGCTGATTCTTCAATTTGCTGAGATTGTAAGTCGAGCAGGCTGGAAATCACCTGCAAGTTATTTTTAACTCGATGGTGAATTTCCTGAAGTAAAACTTCTTTCTCCCTTAGGGAGGCTTGAATCTGAGCTTCTGCTAGCTTGCGCTCTGTAATATCAATCCCAACTGATACAGCCAGAGAATCCTGATGATACTTTTGAGCGGCAATCAAGTAATGTCGGGTGGAGCCATTGACTTGTGCCTCGACGACGTGGTGGCCTGTTGGCACAGAATCTGCAAGAAACTGAGTCATAAATTGAGCAAACTCAGGGCTGTTTTTGAGAAAACTTAGTTCTTGACCAACAAAAGCATCTGGAGATAAGTTGAAGGTATTAGCCATATACTGGTTAACCCCCATGTATTTACCATCCGAACAAACCCAACAAACAAAACCTGGCACTGCATCTAAGACCGCCCGTAGTTGCTCCTTGGTCTGTTGTAGTTCTGATTCCATTGCTTCAATGGTATTGGCATCAGTCACAATGGCAAAACCACCTGTGGCGATAATTGTGTTGGGATAAAAATTAATTAGAGTTCGGATAAACTCGTTTTGGGTTTTAAGCGATTTTTGTACCTTTTGACGTTCTGTTATTTCTTGTTCAAGCCGTATTTGGGTGTGCATCAGTTCAGCCGATTGCTTAGTTAGCTGTTTTTTGAGTTGAGCATTAGCTTCGTGTAACTCTAAGTGTGTCTGTTCACCCTTACTCATGTTTTGAGTTCCTCGCTTGTGTAACCGAAGAGTTTTTGAACAGTTGAACGACTCTGGATAAAGATTCCTTCTTTATTAGTTCTTGCAATGCATCCGGATCTAATTCAACCATCAATAATAATTAATGATTTCGTCAACTTATTAATACCAAATATAAAGTTTTATTTCAAGTTAGGATAGAAACAATATTCTGCACTTTCAAGCCTATGCTACCTTGATGTATCACAAGATTTGGAGCATCTCCTCAGATTGGCTCTGCTTTTGCAGCCTGAACAAAGTCACCACATTAGTTCCAATTCACTTGTGCTCTAGTGATGGTGGAGTATCCCAGAGCCAGGAGAACGTTGCAATCTCTGTACCAAGTTGCCAATTTACTTCTGGAGCAAATAAGGAATCTTTAGATGAGTACTGAGCGACGCGAGTTGGTGCATCAACTGCAAGTAACCCTAAGCAAAATGGAAGTGGTACTGGGGGCGATCGCAGATGCTGTTGTTTTTTTAGATGAGGACAGTCAGGTTCAATGGTGCAACACAGCTTTTGAGCAACTGGTAAAGCGATCCCACTCCACTCTAGTTGGCTCTCAGTTTCGCAAACTGTTGCCTCTGATACAGGCAGGACAACCTGTTACCCCCGAATGCTACCCGGATGTGAAGATGCGAGAGAGTGGGTATGAGGCAACGGAGTATGAGGTTGTGCAAGGCGATCGCTCTTTAGTTTTGCACATCTCAGGTAACTGCGTTCAACAAGACGATCGCTCCACTGTACTGGTGATTCGGGATATTACTCAAACCCAGCCTAAAGAAGCAGAACCTAGAACAGCCGAGCAAGAACGAGGTAAGCAGGTAGAGGAAAAACTTCGCCTCACTAGAGACGAACATTGCATCGAAGGGGTGATTACAGATATTAGCGATCGCAAACGCGCAGAAATTGCCCTAGCTGAAAGCGAATTCAAATTCCGCACTATTGTCGAAAATGCCAATGACGTTCTTGGTATCCTCGACCTAGAAGGAATTATCCGCTATATCTCCCCCAATGTAGTGAACTTGATTGGCTTTACTCCCGCCGAACTGGAGGGTCAAGCCTTTGACCCCTTTGTCTATCCCGATGATTTGCCGAAGCTTCGAGAGGTATATCACCGATTAGCAACCACAGGTGAGAGGATATCAGGAATTGAATACCGCTCCAAACACAAAGATGGTCGCTGCATCTGGCAGCTTTCCAACCTATCATCCTTTCAAGATATTAATGGTGAGTTACTGATTATTGGCGTAGTTAGGGATATCACAGAGCGTAAACAAGCAGAAGAAGCGTTAAAAGCATCTGAAGCTAGACTTAATGCGATTCTTAGTAACCTCGTCGCTTGTATTCAGCGTTCCCGCATCTATGCCAACCGAGACTGGAACTATGAATACGTCTCGGCGGGAAGCCTTCAGCTGTGGGGATACTCTCCAGAAGAGTTAATCGCTGACAAAAACCTGATTTTATCGCGCCATGTGCCTGAAGACTTGGAAAACATCTACCAAAATGTCTTCGATCGCATTTTTGTTGAGGGGACTTATGAGGGTGAGTATCGCTATCACCACCCCGATGGTCGTTTGCGCTGGATTTCCTTTGACATGAACTCTGTCAGGGATGAAGCCACAGATTGTTGGATTTGTACCGGCATTTCTACAGATATCACGGCACGCAAGCTTGCCGAAGTGGCTGCGGCAGAACGGGCAAGACTGGCAGCATTTCGCGCCGATGTAGGCAGCGCCTTGGGCATGAGCGATACTTTACCTGCAATCCTGAATTGCTGCACCCAAGCAGCAGTCAAGCATCTCAATGCTACCTTTGCCCGGATCTGGACGTTCAACCCTAAAGACGATGTATTTGAGTTAAAAGCGAGTGCCGGACTGTATACTCGGCTCAATGGGACTTACAGCCGCGTACCTATCACCAAGTTCCTCATCGACAGAAAGCCTCAACCTTACATCACAAACAATCTACCTAATGACCCTTATGTTGTAGATAAGGATTGGGTGAAGCGGGAAGGTTTGCTTGCCTTGGCCTGTTATCCCATCATGCTGGAACAAGAGTTGTTGGGGACAATCGTAATATTTGCCAGACAAAAGCTGAGCGAATCAACGCTTGAAGCCTTGCAATTCGCCGCTAGAGAAATTGCCTTGGGCATCAAGCGCAAACAAGCAGAAGCAGCCCTTGAGTATCGCGCTAGGGTGGAGAGTTTACTCAGCAGTATTTCTCGCCACTTCATTGACCAAGATGTAGATACGGCAATTAACTTTACATTAGAAGCGATCGCCAATTTCATCGGATGCGATCGCAGCTATATCTTTGAATACTCCGACGACCAGAGACAATACTGCCTCGTCCATGAATGGTATGCTGCTGACATTCCACCTTTGTCTGATGAAGCAAGGGGAGGAATTCTTACCCTCTTCCCTTGGTTTTATAACAAAATTCTTACCCGTCAAGTCATAGACATTCCCTCTATTGCGGAACTTCCTCCTGAAGCAGCAGCAGAACGAGACGTTTTCCAAAGTCAATCGGTTCAGTCCACATTAGTTGCACCCATGACTCACTCAGGCAAAGTGGTGGGATGTTTGAGTGTGGATGTCGTCCGCTTAAAGAAAACTTGGACTCAGGATGATATTAACGTCCTCAAACTGGTGGGAGAACTAATTGCCATTGGTTGTGCAAGGCA
>NZ_DATNPA010000175.1:0-6852 GCF_036703385.1 Allocoleopsis sp.
CGGCAAGTGATGGAGGTTTGAGGGCCAATGGAGGCTATACAGATGTTTTGCAATCGAGATTGGGCTGTGGGAAACTCTTGGGAATCTTCCGGCAGCGATTTCTCTAGGAGTTGAACAAAGTGCTTGACTGTTTTGGAACTGGCAAAGGTGATAATATCTACCTCTTGTTGTTGCAGAGCTTCTAGGGCGGCTGGAGCCATTTGAGCAGGGCACCCCGACTCATAGGCCGCAACTTCTGTTACTTCTGCACCTTGAGCTGTAATCTCCTTCACCAAGACATCTCTTCCCCCACTTTCCACACGGGGAAACAATACACTTTTACCCTCTAGGGGTTCCGGGAAGTGTTCGACAAGGGAATCTGCCACAAAGTTTGGCGGAATAAAGTCAGGCTCCAATCCGTGTGCTTTCAGACTCGCGGCTGTTTTTTTGCCCACCACAGCAATTTGGAGTGCGCCTAAGGCACGCTTGTTTTTTCGTTGGGCGTGCAGTCGTTCAAAGAAGTACTCGACGCCATTGCTAGAGGTGAGAATTAACCAATCAAAGTTATAGAGTTGAGCGATCGCTTGATCCAACTCGTCCCAACTGGACGGCGGAGTGATAACCAATGCAGGCATTTCAATCACCTGAGCTCCTTCTTGTTGCAGAAGGTTGCTAAATTGGCTAGACTGCCCAGCCGAACGGGTAACTAATACGGTTTTACCCGTGAGTGGTAACGATGGAGTGAGGGTTGAAGGTTGCACGTTATCGAGTTGAAGGTTAACAGGTTGTAAGTTTTCTGGAGAAGGTTCAACTGGCAACGGATTAACGTTCAGTGCTTCCGAAATTTCAACGTTGAGTTGTTCAATTGTCAAGTCTAGTGACTCTTCATCGGGTAATGTGTCAACGTTCAATTCGGATAAAGGTTTAACGTCCCACTTTGCTACATTTAACACGGGTGACTCTTCAACAGGCAATGTGTCATCATTCAGTTCGGATGAAGGTTCGACGTTCCACTGTTCCAGTTTTAATACGGGTAACTCTTCAACGGGCAACGTGTCAACGTTCAATTCGGGTAAAGGTTTAACGCCCCACTGTTCCACGCTCAACTCTTCACCGCTAACGGCTTCCGGAGAGGAGGGCACTTCTGGTTCACTGGGCGATGGTTGCGTAGCGAACTGCCTTTGGCATCGCAAATAGTCCCGTAGCCCCACGACTTCACCAATCACAATTACTGTAGGTGAGAGAGAGATACCCTTTGTTTGCTTAACGATATCCTTTAAGGTGCCGACCCAAACCTGTTGTTCGGGGCGTCCACAATCACGAATCACGGCAATAGGTGAAGAATGCGATCGCCCATAGCGTTGCAGTTGTTTGACAATAACCTCCAGCTGACGCCCGCCCATCAAAATCACCAACGTCTCAAGCCGCGCCAATGCCTCCCAGTCCAACTCATCGGGTTCATGGGCACTCACAACAGCAAAGCCTCGGCTGAGAACGGTATCGGTTAAGGGAATTCCAGCAAGTAACGGTGCCGCTAGGGCTGAAGAAATTCCCGGCACCACTTCAAACGGACAGTTGGCTTCCTGCAATGCCAAAATTTCTGAGGTGGCGCGACCAAAAATAAACGGATCGCCGCTTTTGAGCCTCACAACCTGTTTGCCTTGCCGACACTGTTCTACCATCAACTGGTTAATCTCTGATTGCGGTGCACTGGGGCGTCCACCCCGCTTCCCCATATCAAATTTAATGCAGTTGGGGCGCACTAACGTTAACAACCGCTCATCGACTAAGGCATCGTAGATGAGTACCTCGGCTTGTTCAAGCAACTGCTGTGCCCTAATCGTGAGATATTCGATATTTCCCGGCCCTGCACCTACCAGGTAAACTTTGCCCATTTGCGGTAAACCCTTCGTGTCGCGTCATACAGACTCAAGCTTTCCTGATTTTACGCCCCAGCCGCCAGCTCTAGCCAATGAGCAAATCAAGCGGTTCTCCAAGACTGATTGCGATCGCTGACCATTGCAACGGTATCTACTTTATTAGTATTTCAGCTAACGGCATAGTCGGTAAACTGTCGCATGAAGGGCGAATGAAACCCAAGCACAATATCTTCTTTGGGAACACCGAGGTTGACTAACTCTTGGGCTAGATCGATTTCGGTCATGTTGTGCTGAATCCAGATTTTGCCATTTTTGATATCAATGTGGATAGTACAGCCATAGATGCAGCGATACCCGTCCCAACCCATGTTGACAATTTGATAGTGGTCGTTTTCGGTATCACAAACAAATTGCCGCTCGATTGTTTTGTTCAGGGACTTATAGCTGGCATATTCTGTTAGGAGTTGTTTGATATAGCCTCGGTATTGTTCTACTCGATCCATTGCGCGATCGCCTCCAAGTCTGGATTATAAACTACAATAATGCTTATTCCTCAACTTGAAACCGAGCGCCTAATCTTACGCGCATTTGACGAAAAAGACCTGGATGCTTACGCCCAAATGTGTGCCGATCACGAAGTGATGCGTTATATCGGCAATGGGCAGACCTTATCCCGCTTTGAGGCTTGGCGGAATATGGCGATGATGCTGGGTCACTGGCAGCTACGGGGCTACGGAATGTGGGCTGTCGAGGAACGTCACACTGGTGTCATGATGGGTCGCATCGGCTGCTGGCAACCGGAGGGCTGGCTCGGATTTGAAATTGGCTGGACGTTACGACGGGCTTACTGGGGCTGTGGCTATGCGACGGAGGGGGCAAAAGCGGCGATGGCTCATGCTTTTGATGAGTTGCAGCAATCCCATGTAATCAGTCTGATTCGTCCAGAGAATTCTAGTTCAAGGCGGGTTGCCGAGAAGTTAGGGGAGAAACTTGTTGGGACGACAGAAATCTTTGGCTTGGAAGCGGTCATTTACAAAATTAGTAGAGAAGATTGGCAAACCAGCGCTTAAAAAGGTTAGTACTACCCAGGTTGGCTTGCCTAGGGCGTGTCTTCAAACCGGGAGATCCCCCTAAATCCCCCTTTTTAAGGGGGACTTTGAGTTGATTCTCCCCCCTTTTTAAGGGGGGCTGGGGGGGATCTTCTTCGCAAGACACAGGTAAATTTAGAGTTTGAAAACACGCCCTAGTGTTCCGGCCAGATGAGCAACAGAGGTATCAATTGTCAGTACAATATCGAGCTGTGCGATCGCTGCCGCCGTAGCGGTAAAATCCACAAGCTGGGGACTCAAGTCTTGTACATGGATATTAGCAGGTATAGTTGCCAAGTCCTGCAATCGCGTCTGAATCGCTGTTCATCTCAAGTATGAAGTATAAATTATGAACACGGATTAGAGTATGAAACCTTCACCAGAAGGCATCGGTAGCAATTAAGGCGATGGGAGTTCAAAACTCCTTCCAACTTGATGAAGTAGGAAGAATTTTTCATTCTTCCTACTTCAGCCTTCAATGTTTATAATAAACAGGCAGCGGGAAAGATTAAATATTCTATGAAAAAGAGTTTCCAAATGAATTGATAAAACTGCGCGATCGCGATTTTATCTTGCAAGTCTACGCTCCAACTCCGCCACCACAAGATACCGAGTAACCCTAGATGGCTAACACCCAAAAACACCGGATTAACGGAAGCCGGTAGCCAAAATATTCCGGCAACGAGCATCCCTAGGTAACACACCGTTATCACCCAACGAGCTAGATTAAACACCGCTTGCTGACCCAGTTCAATTGTAAATGTGGTGATGTTGTACTGCTTGTCGCCTTCCATATCGGGGATATCCTTGAAGATAGCGATCGCAAACGTAAATACCACAATAAACAGCGTCAGCGCCCACACGGGTGCAGGCGGAAACGGAACCGCCTCAGATAAACAGTCACTAAAGTGCAAAAACAGCCCTAAATTAACAATGGCTCCCCGCACTGAAAAAATACACAGTGCCGCCCAAAAGGGAAATCGCTTCAACCGGATTGGCGGGAGGGAATACGCTGTTCCAATCGCTAAACTAACGCTCACCATCAAGAACAACCAAATTCCTAGCCACCCTGCCAATAGCAGCGCTAGGATACCCGTGACAGCGACAATGAGCTGAGCTTGTCGCCGCGAGAACTCGCCGGCAGCAATGGGAAGATGGGGTTTATTAATCAGGTCAATTTCCACATCCTCCAATTGGTTGAGTCCGACAATATAGACATTGCCGCACAAGCAAGACAGCAACGCTCCCAGCAGTTGCTCTATACTCTGTATGGTGACATGGCTGCTAGTGGTTGCCACGGTAATCAGATACAAAGCCAAAACGCTTAGGCTGGTGCCAACAATCGTGTGAGGGCGTGAAAATTTCCAAAAGGCATAGAGCCACTCACTGGGTTGTTCAAGCGGTTTGATTTGGGAAGGGGTAGATGTTTGAGGATAAATCTGGGTCATTCTGACAGATAATAGGCTATAAACCAGAAATATCTTACCGTGCTATAGCAACCCGATAGGAGTTATGAGGTTATTGTAGCTACATGTGTAGCGGTCAGCCTACAACCACAGAGCGCACAGAGTAAACACAATAATCGAGAAATTGATGAATGATTTCGGATGGCTCTAACAGCCTTAAATCCTTATTGTCTCTCGAGGGTTACTTGCCAGGTGTCTAATGTTGTGCCGAGAGTCTGATCTAATCTCGTTAAAGCATTGAGATAGTTGATTATTGCATTAAGCCCTACATTTCTGGCTTGGACTAAATCATCCTGAAGCCTGACCAACTCAAAAACGGTAATATTTCTTCCTAATCTCTGTTTCTCTCGTGCAATCTCTAGTTGTCTTTCAGAGGATTCGGTCACTTTTTTAGCCATTTCGACTTGAGAAAAGCTTAAATTAACATCCCTAATTCTATCCATGAGTTGAATCTCTAAATTTTCACGCTGTTCCTCTAGAGTGTTTTCGGCTTTGAGTTGGTTGACCAAGCTGCGCTGGAAATCTCTCTCTGCGGTGAAATCATCGAATTGACGGCTCAATGCTAATCCAATCCTGAGATCGCTTGTATCGTTTGAGGCATAACCGTAGCTAGTATTTAGGTTTAAGTCCCATAGTCGGTTATTTTGGGTTTCTAACAATCCCAGCTTAGTTCTTTCTAGGTCTAACTGAGCCTTTAAGTAATCCGGCTGATTTTCAAACGCTAATTGCCTGAGCTTGTCTGGGTTCAAAGAAATAGCAGGTGCTGTAAGAGGGTCGGCGGCTACAATTACAGTGGTTGGCTCAATATCAACAATATTAAGTAACGCTAATCTAGCTGCCTCAAGATTATTTTCAGCTTCTATCAGGCTGACTTGTCTTCTTGCCACCTCTGTTTCATTTTGAACGATATCAACGGGGGCTAGTCTACCTGCCTCAATTAATACTTGGTTATTAGCTAATGATTCTTGTGCCCGTTTAAGAGAAAGCTGAGCAATTTTTAGGCGCTCCTGTGCCCGAATTAATTCACGATAGGCGATGATTGCTTCTGTAATCGTATTGCTCAGGGTAGATTTTAAATCCAGGATATTAACCTGTTCCGTGAGCCGAGCAATATCAATTGAAGCTCTATTGACGTTAACGCTGTATCCCCTTAACAGAGGTTGGTTAAAACTAAGCTGTAGATTTTGACTAAAAGGGTCATCATTGATATTAAGATTAAGAACATTTTGAGATAGCGTTTGACCGTTTGTTGCCCACCGAAAACTCAGCTCGCCTCCCGAAGGAACTTTTACTGAAACAGTTGCCCCAAGCCCTAAGTCGGCATCGGTTGTAACTCGATTCGAGCCAAACTGAGCAATGGATATTGATACCGTGGGGGTGAGATTGGGGGTAAATTTATCTTCGGCTACGCGTTGCTCTTGTCTTTGAGCAATCCGTTCGAGGTAGGCATTCTTAATAGGTCTGTTGTTCTCTAAAGCCAGAATGACAATATCCGAGAGAGTCACTCTAATCTCCCGTCGCTCCGAAGTAGGTTTCGGTTGATTGGGTGTCAATTGACTGTCAAGGATTGGCTCAGCTCGTCGTCTTTCGGGTATTTGAGCTTGATTTATTTCTTGGCGTTGGGTGTTCTCCTGTCGCCGATTACTGTGGCATAGGAGTCGGTAGAGAGCTAAAGGGGTGTTCTTGGAATTTGGGGAAGGAGTGATTAGCCTAACGGGATGCTCTGCGCTAAGAGTACTCCGCTTTGCTGGTGTTCCTAGTGCAATCGGTTTATGGCTTTGCTTGGGAATGTGAGTCAGAGGTTGTGACGATGTTGGTTGAACGATTGGCAATTGGAAGGTTGTCTTGAAGCTAGCAGATGATTTAGAAACTTGCGGAGGTTTAAAAGCGAGAGTAAACGTCCAAGCTGTACCGAGAATAGCGATGAAAATACCAACTACTGTCGGAATCAAGATGCTGATGCGGGGAAACAACAGATAATCTCGTGGGTTGGGACGTTTAGAGTCTGGGTACGGAGCCTGTGGCATGTTACGGTATTTCGGTAAATGGATCTGATTGGCAAGCCTACATCAAACCGATGCATCGTTGATTAGGGTTGCGCCTGAGAACCACAACATCCACTCTGATCCAATACTGCTCGGATAAGAGCGATTAATCACTGCGCAGCGCTTTCACCGGATCGATTTGGCTAGCGCGAACAGCAGGGAGAAAGTCAGCACCCACACCGACTAGTCAGGGTGAACTTAAGGACAAGGCAGCAATATTGCTCTGAAATGCATAGGGTAACTTGAAGGTTTTAGCCACCACCACTGTTAATCCATGTACAGTCGCGATCGCAGAAATGCCCCCTACTAGGCTCAACAGTGCCGCTTCTAGAATGAATTGCGGTCAGGGGTTAGCTTTATAACTCAAGAACGGAGACGCTCTTGCTCTAAGTCG
>NZ_DATNPA010000176.1:0-11497 GCF_036703385.1 Allocoleopsis sp.
AGGCACATCCTAATTTAGCTCTAGGTGTTGCTCTAGGTGCTGCTGTAGGACTATTGGTGAATTCTGTACCAGTTTTAGGGTCAGTGTTAGCACCATTAGCAACAGTGTTGGGGATAACTATTGGTGCGATCGCTGGACATCGGCTAGATAAAGGCAAAGAAGTAAATGAGGGAATAATTGGAGTTGCACAAGACATTATTGAAATTGCCAGAGCGTTTTTTAAACTCTTCATTGATGTTTTCAATACTATCTTCCGCAACGTTATTACTGCCTAAAAGAATTCAATCTAGTTAAATCAGGAGTTCTGATATGTTTGGAAATAAAACCTTAACTAAAGAGCAACTTCTTAAAGCACTTGAGGAACTGGAAAAAAATCCCCAGAATAGGCTAGGAATTTTAGCTGATATTGGAGTTGGTGTTGTAGGCGCTGCTGGTGCTGGCTATGCTGCTTCTGTATTGGGAGCTAGTGCTATATTCTTTGGGCTGATTCCAGTTGCAGCTCCCGTAGCCGTGGTTGCTGGCGGTGCTGCCTTAGGTGGGCTGGCTTTTGTAGGAATCAAGAAGATGCTGTTTGATGGCACTTATGACGAAGGTAAAAGAGATCAAATACGAATTCAACTAGAGGAAAATCTAAAGGATATTGAAGCCAAAGAAAAAGCATCTAATTTAGGGGAAAATGATAAGAATCAGTTTTACACTTTCTTGAAAGAACCAGTAAAATTTGATCTAATCAGTCCAGAGGATGCTCAAGGTTTAATAAACGCTGTAGAAAGTGGAAAAATGTCATTAAAGGAAGCTTATCATTTAGTAAAAGATGTTATTAATTCAGCAAAATCATAACTGCCAGTAAATTGATGTAAGGCGATCGCACTTACCTAAACGGAGTGCGATCGCATTTTTGTGTAGATAGTTAAGGAGCGATCGCACCTTATGCCTCTCCTACACCTCAGGCTCAACCCCTAACGCTCGTAACTGCTCAGCCAACCGCTCAGCACGTTGTCGCTCTTGTTCAGCCCGTTGTTGGGCTAACTCCTTCTCCTGCCGCTCTCGCTCAAGACGCTCCTCCGCCGTCAGCAGCAGATTTCCCCGTGCATCCCACCATCGCAGCCAAGGCCATTCCTGATTTTGATACAAGCCTTGCCAAATGCCTAATTCTACCCCTAGAGGCTCAATGGGGTAATGACCTCGCTCATTTACTGCCATGAGCTGATAGCGCCCGTTTACCAACTGATAAACTTCCACTCGTGCCTTTTTGACTTCATAGATGCCATAGTAAGGGACGCGAATTGCCCGTTCGTAAACCCAAAACTTACCTTTCTTGGGTGTTTTATCTCGTTCTTCCGTACCATCGCCAGAGACGAATTCTAAAGCAATTAGCGGTGCGACAAATTCCTTCCACAAGACATAGGAACGGCGAATTTCTCCATCCAGTTTAGGTGGTACATCCGGGACATAGAACCAATCCGGTGCTTCCGCTCCTCTTTCCGCTGGCTCTGGCGGTTCTGTCATACGCCAGTAAATCCCACAATCTCGACCAATGCAATACTGCCCATCTGGGTGGAGTTGCTGCAAAATTGGTGTAATACAGTCTGTGAGGAGGTCGCCTTCTGGAGGTTCCTGAAAGTTTTTCACAAAATTGCCATCCGAGTCGGGAAGCTGGGTATGATCTGGCAGAGAAGCAGGCAAACCCGCTGTGGGAGATAAATCGGTTGACGGGTCTAAAGATTGGGTTATCTGGCTCATAAGCTTTAGGATTTCAGCATCCTGAAGGTTATACCCATCATGACTCCAAAGCCGGAGCTGAGGTTATCTCAAGGTTAGCGTATGCAGCGATCGCCCACTCCGCTGCACTTCATCCCACTTGCCTAATGGACACAGCACTTGGGGCGATAGGCTCAAAGCGTCTTGCCCAAAGAGCGATCGCGAATATGACTAGCTCAGTAGTAAAAAGCGGCGTGCAGGCTTATACTCTGGTAGTCTTTTCTTTGCAAGTTGAATATTGTATCTTAACTACTTCACCTGTTTTCCTGCGTTATTTAAAACGTTAGCGTAGTGCTACGGGTGTTGGGTCTCAAGCCAGAGAGCTACTTCCCCTATGCTCAAGAGCGTCCTCAACAAAGACCTAAGGCTCAGGCGTCGCTGTAGCCAAGCTCCTAATGAGCAGAGCGCTTCACTTAAATTGGGAAAAACTGAGACAATTACCAGAGAGTTCTCCGGCGAGATTTCGGATGTGTTAGCTGAAATGGTCTATGAGTAAGTTGGGCATTCTACACGACTATCCACAGAAGCGAGATTTTGGCACAATTGATCCATTAACTTTCCTATTATGACCTTTTGTTAAAACTTGGGATTAATGAAACCAACTAATCAACCCATACGCTTGCAACTTAACCACTATCGCTCCTATATTGCGATATCTTATGATGACATGGAAGTGGGCTTTTGCACCCCAGAATTTGCCGACCGAATTGTTGAAACGTTTAACGAGTCTGAAAGGCTACATGAAGATAATGAAACCTTAAATAAAGCCTTACAAATGGCTTGTAGGGATTTGGTTAAACAATCAGGAGGAAATGCTTATCATGTTACTCGGCGAATCAAACAATATATAGAAAAAGCTAAACGCCCCGAACATGGTACACGAGCGATTGCTTACTTACTACGGGAAAGGCAACGGGAACTTGACCTCAGTAATAGGGAATTTGTTCGCTTCTGCTATTCTTACAAGTTGGCTCCTCAAGAACTGAAAGATATTTTTAGCGGCAAAGATATTACTGATAATCAGCTAAAAGTGCTATCACGGATTCTAGGGAAACCCGTTGAGGAGTTAACTGAGGTGCGAGATGGTTTCAGCGATAGTGAACTCAATCGACTGGCACGAATTCTCGGTACATCGAATGAGGAGTTGTCTGATCTGTTTAAAGGATGAAAATGAGGAATGAATAGTTATGAAAAGTTAGCAGGAGATTTCAACTCGAAATAGGTAACAATCCCACAAGCCTAAGTGAAGGCTAAAACTCGATTCTTCAAAGCGTGAATTCTGAAGTCTCCGACTTCAGCATCGGCTTAATTCAAAAGTTCCGCACACGGGGTTGGGAGTCTATGGAGAACTCCCGTTATCTCAATCCCAACAAGGATATTTAATTCAAGATAACTTAACTTATCTCTGTATGCCTCTTGACCGATTAGTAATACCTGGAAGAATCACACCCACTTGATTGTTAAAAATCTCCATATCCTTTTGATCCTTTTCCTCAAAACTCACCTTGAAGTAATCGGGAACGTTAGGCCAGGCAGACGAGTCATATTCTGGAAACTCACCAGCCATCCGTTTGTTAATGAGCTGAGTCACACCCAGTAACTCACCATCCGAACCCAAAACTGGCATACATAACAGGCTACAAGTGCGATAATGGGTTTTCTCGTCAGTTTGTCGAGCCATGTAAGAGTCGGGATGGTCATATAAGTCAAAGGAAATATTCACCGCCTGAACTGTTTGAGCGACCTTGCCCACAAAGCCTTCTCCCATTGGCACTCGTGTTTCCAGCCAAGATCCATCGGCTTGGCGGATTGTTGTCCACAATTCATTGGTTTGATGATCCAATAGCCAAAGGGAACTGCGATCGGCGTTTGTAAGTTTTTTCGCCGCCTGCATCACTTTTTGAATCAAATCTTCTGGATTTCCACTACTCTGACTCACGAAGCTAATCGCTTGATAGAGCGGATCGATCGCTTGTCGTTGCTCCTGAATTACTCGAATTTCTCGATGGAACGATTGGAACGCTTGTAAAATTGGGAGCATAGAAGTCGTACATTGCTGTAGCTTCTCTGCGTCGGTTTTTGTAAAGCCCCTAGAGTCAATTCGTTCGGCTAAGGGGACACTGGGGTCAAGAGATTGGAATTTGTTGAATGACCGAACAATCGCGATCACCTTTCCTCGCTGATCCAAAACGGGAAATAGTAACAGATTATGCAGGCTACTGAGAGTTTTCGAGGTGATGCCTCTATGGATTAAGACATCGTTTAACTTGCTAGGTTTACTGCTAGCTTGTACGGCTTTAGAGTCAACAATTTTATTAGCTATACCCAAATTAGCCGAAATCCGAATCTCTGATGCGTTACTCCCTTCGTCCTCAAAAACCAACGACCAAAATCCAGTTTCTTCTGCATCCAACATAAAAATCGTTGTATGCTCAGCTTCCAATAACTTGTTAATTGTGAGACTAATAAAGCTCAGCAGATAGTAAAGCGCATTGTAGAGAGCTTCATCACTCTGGTCTAGAACCGAATTACTGAGTACAGCTAGAGCATTATAAATTGCTTTTTGGGGTTCAATTTGCGCTAGCTGTTTGAGAGTCTCATGAGTCCTAACAAATTGGAGAACCACTCCAACTCGCTCATTGAAGACTTGCATGGACTGTTGATCATTTTTGTCAAAGCTAGTCTTGAAGAAATCGGGAACTATAGGCCATTCATCTTTGTTATATTCACCGAAGTCACCAGGCTTCCGTTTGTTGATCAGTTGGGTCACACCAAGCAACTCGCCATCAGGACTCAAAACAGGCATACAGAGTAAGCTACAAGTCCGATAACGGGTTTGTTCGTCGGTTTTCTTGGCATTTTCGGCGCTAGGGTGTTCATATAAGTCGAACGGAATAATCATGGGTTCGCGGGCTTGAGCCACTTGACCCGCGAACCCAATCCCGATTGGGCACCGAACTTCCCCTTTACCCGGAAGTTCTGTCCATAAGTCCCCCCGGTCATGATCGATCAACCACAGCGTGCTGCGATCGGCATTCATCAGTTTTTTTGCTGTATTCATCACCCGCTGAAGGATGGCTTTGGTATCCAAATTAATTTGGTCAAGAGAGCGGGTGGCTTCAATCAGAGCTGCCGTTGCCCGTAGCTTCTTGGTTACTCGATAACAAGACTGGCAGCTTTCTAAAATCCGGCGAATGGGAACCACACATTTAGCCAGCCGTTCCAGGTCTAGCTTTGTAAAGCCTTGTGGCTTAATCGGCTGTTCGCTGTCATCTGGTGATTTATCTGGCTGCAACTTGTTCAGTAGCTGGATAACAGCGACAACCTCCTTGTGTTCATCTAAGACCGGAAGGGCTAAAATATTTTCGGTTTTGTAGTGGTATTTCTTGTCGTACTCCTTGACTAGGGCAGCGCGTGGATCTTCGTAAACATTGTTAGCGATATGGATAACCTTCCTCGTCTGAGCCACTTGACCTGCTATCCCTTCGCCGACTCGTACCTGAATATCTAGAAATTCACCCTCTTCATTCTCCGCAACCAGTGACCACAGTTCTGTCTTTTCGTCATTCAGTAAATAGATGGTGGCGCGATCGGCACCTAATAAACTTCCAACTTTTGCAGTAACCTCCCGCAGCACTTGATAAAGAGCCTGAGCCGAACCTTCATCCTCTGCTTCATTGTCTGCTTGAGACAAGATTTCTACCTGAGAAACTAGAAGCTTTCTTTCTAATTCAGCCAGAGTTCTCAAGAATTCAGTATCCGTCGGTTCAAGCTCAGACTTTTGACTCTTCAGTGCCTTTTCAATCCAAGCATCGCTAAATATGGCCTCATAAACCCGGTTATGAGTCTTTAGCTTGCCTTGTTGCTTGACGACTAAACCCAAGAGTCGTAGTTCGTTCTGTTCGGGAGTGTCATTAGCGACGACAACCTCTTGTCGCAAAATTCGCTGATATAGCTTCAAGAGCTTAACACTGCGCTGATTTCGTCTCAGGAGGCGATCGCGTATTGTCCGCAAATGCTCTAGCTCCGGCAGACTCTCCCATTTGTCAATCAGCTGATGACGCACCAAGTTGTCAAACCATTCCGCCTCTTCACCAACGGGTGGTGAATCAGAAGATTCGACGATGAGTTGACATAGCTTTTGAGTGAGTAAAGGCTGTCCAGCCGTCCACTTCAACACCTCTGTTAGTAATTTTTTGTAATTTTGGGATTTTTCTTTTAATCCCTGAGCAATCAGTAATCCGCTCTTGATAACTTCGCTATTACGTAAGGATTCAGATGTATTTGTGATCATGGTGCAGCCTGATGGGAGAGAATTAGGTCTTAAAGTTTCTTAAAATATCCGGGCTGAGGGCAGGTCACTGGCAGCAAGAGATAAGTTTTGAGTGTTTCATACATTTAGCTGTATTTTACGAGGAGTTTTGGTTTCCCTACGAGTTAATCCTGGGCACAAGTTACAAGTCTCAAAATGGTATTATGGCTCAGGATTTCCCTCTCCTTGAGATCGAACTTTGGGATGAAGCCTAAAGCGATTCGGTAATCGAGGGCTTCATCCCAAGCTATATGGTTTTAAATCACTCCCCATCTCGGCGTCGGAGCATCCCCATGTTAGGTGCATCTCCCCAGTGAGCAAATAGTATATCTAAATCAGAACAACAGGATCAGCTAAGCATTCTTCTCTATTATCTTGGCTCAATGACAAGGAGCGGTGATCGCCGCTTGGCTTTATTCCTGCGACAGTTAAAGTTCTGAAAAGCTCAACTGGTGAGGCTTGGAAAATTATTGCCTGCAAAATCTAACATCCTAAATGCCAAGAACCGCTTTAAGCCAAAAAACTTGGACTCTGGGGAAAAAGCCTAAGGATGGATGTATCCTGCGCGATCGCTAGCACTTGGCTCAACCAGATACTTCAATACCCAAAATTGGGTTGCTATGATTAGAGCTTATTTCAACTTACCAAATGGGCTTTCACCCAACTTTGGCAAGTATTCGTGGATTCTACGGGGTGTCATCATGCAAAACTCGAAAACAGTATCCAAACAGAAACATATTGTTTTAACCTCTCATCCAGGCCGTTTAGCGTCAAGGCCGTTAAGCGTTCACTGGGGAGAGAGTGACCCCAGCAAACGAGGTCCAATTATCGGAACCTTGACAAACCCAGCCCACCGCAATGTAATCGGGACTCACTCCGGTTCTTATTCAGTCTATCGGGCTTTAGCGGTCGCCAGTGGAGCACTTCAGGCCAGTCACCGAGCTGATCTGACCAACACGTCTCCAGTCGTTGCGATCGGGCCTCACCCCAGTTGGGCTGATGCCAGCAAAATCGTCGCCCTCGATCCCTTTGGCGCGATGGTGGGTGAAGCTTACGCCGAGTTGTACAAGCAGGGATACGACATCCGACCGACGATCGCGATCACTCAGGCTCATATTAATATGCCAGAGTTACAGGATGCGATCGCAAAAGGGCGTTTGCTCATCGATAATCGAATTGTCAAAAGTGGTGGCAGTTTAGTGGTAACGAAGATCGCCCTTGACCCTGTATGGTATCTGCCGGGACTGGCTAAGCGCCTCAAAGTTGGGGAAAGTGACTTACGTCGTGCCCTATTTCAACAGACGGGCGGGATGTATCCAGAATTAGTCACCCGCCCCGATTTACAAGTCTTCTTACCACCGATTGGCGGTATCACGGTTTATCTGCTAGGCGATGTAGCAGCGATTACCGACCCCAACCGCAAGCTAGCTGTGCGGGTACATGATGAATGCAACGGCTCAGATGTTTTTGGTTCCGATATTTGCACCTGCCGTCCTTATCTGGTGCATGGTTTGGAGGTGTGTGTTCAGACGGCACAAGAGGGCGGTGCTGGTATCTTAGTTTACTTCCGTAAGGAAGGTCGAGCCTTGGGTGAGGTCACGAAATTCCTGGTCTACAATGCCCGTAAGCGTCAGGAAGGAGGCGATCGCGCCGATGCCTACTTCAGTCGCACAGAGTGCGTTGCAGGCGTACAGGATATGCGGTTTCAAGAATTGATGCCCGATGTGCTGCATTGGCTGGGCATTACCCAAATTGATCGCTTTGTCTCCATGAGCGATATGAAATACAACGCAATCGTCAATTCTGGCATTAAGGTGATCAATCGGATTGCCATTCCAGACGAGTTGATTCCGGCTGATGCACAGGTGGAAATCGCTGCCAAGCAAGCGGCGGGCTACTACACGGAGGGACTCGCACCCGATGCGGTCACTCTTACTCAAATTAAAGGACGCAATTTAGTCAGTTAGGAGCTTCTCAATCAAAAAATATCCAACTACTCCTTGTGGAGTGAGCCTCCTGTCTGGCCTTGACCCGTTGCAGGCCAGACGCCTGCTCCACAAGATTGGGTAACTTATTTTTGGGACTTCCATTAAACGGCTGACTTCATCCTTCATACTTTCTTTTGTTGCTCATGGGGTGGCAATACCCCCTACCCAAAGGAAACAGTTTTGATTCATTATCAAAAGCTACCGGACTGCTCTGAGGAGCAGCTTTTGGCGATCGCTTACTTGAGGACGCCTGCTGCAATTCGAGAACGCTGCGATCGCCTCTTTCATTTGGCCTGTGCTGACCAGTTACACTACTTTCGCTGTAATTTAACCCAGCTCGACCTGGTAGCCCATTATGTCATCGAGGTCATGCGTGATGAATACCCTGATTTAAATATTCCCTTTCATAGTCGTTGGCGACATTTTGAGGTTGGCAACGTCCCGCGTCTGGCGGAATTAGAGCAACATTTGACCGGACTCACTCCCCTGGAAAAGGCACAAACCAAATTTGACCTAGCCATTATCAGCGTCTTGCTGGATGCTGGAGCGGGTTCCGAGTGGCAATACAGCGAACAGGAAACAGGACTAGTTTTTCGTCGTTCTGAAGGCTTAGCCGTAGCCAGTTTCCGCATGTTCTGCCAAGGCGCATTTTCCAGCAACCCCAAATTTTCCCTGCAAGCGGATGCCCAAGGACTACAAAACTTCACGGCGGCTCAACTCGCTCAGGGATTTCAGGTGAGTTCGACCAATCCGCTTCTGGGATTGGAAGGTCGAGTTGAGCTGCTCCAGCGACTCGGTCAGTCGCTACACAGTTTACCTCAGTTGTTTGGCACAGAAAATCCACGTCCTGGAAATCTGGTCAATTACTTGCTCCAAGGGTTGAATGTTGGCAAGTTGAAGATTGAAAGTTCCAACCAGGAGTTGAATGTTGGAAGGTTGAAAGTTGAAGGTTCTCAAGAAGAGTTGAATGTTGAAAAGTTGAAAGTTGAAGGTTCAGACCACTCTTCAAACCTTCAACCTGATAACATGCAACCTGCAACCCCAACAAACCTACCCTTCGGGAACGCCTTCGGCGAACAACCCTCTAACCTTCAACCTTCAACCCCAACAAACCTACCCTTCGGGAACGCCTTCGGCGAACAACCTTCAACCTCTTTACCTGCCAGTACCGTATTGAGTGCTGTATTAGAGGGATTGGGGAATATTTGGCCTGGACGACTGACTATTGCAGGCGTCAATTTAGGCGATGTTTGGATTCATCCTGCTCTCAAAGGAGACAATCCCACCGCTGAGTATGTGCCGTTTCACAAACTCTCCCAATGGTTAACGTACTCCTTGTTAGAACCCTTACAGGAACTCGGTATAGAGATTACTGGGTTAGATGAGATGACCGGCTTACCCGAATATCGGAATGGGGGTTTGTGCTTAGATTTAGGGTTACTAGAAGCCAAGCAAGCTTCTGTTGTCCAAGAGCGTCATTTACCAGAGTCTGAGGTGATTGTTGAGTGGCGAGCACTGACAGTTAGCCTATTAGACCGAATCGCCGACACCATCCGGCAACAACTGAATTTAAGTGCCACCCAATTGCCCCTCGTGAAAGTTTTACAAGGAGGTACCTGGACGGCGGGACGGCGAATGGCTGCGCAGTTGAGGCAAGGCGGCGTTCCTCCCATTCAGATCGAGAGTGATGGCACAGTGTTTTAAATATTGTCCCTTGCTCGTTCGTTGTGCGTTCTTAGCTAATAACTAACCCCTAAATAACTAACAAATGACCGCTCAAGTCACCGTCATTGACCACCCTTTTGTACAGCATAAATTGACGCTGATGCGTCAATTTGACACGAGTACCGCTAAATTTCGCCAACTGATGAAAGAGGTTGGGATGTTATTAGCCTATGAGGTAACACGGGACTTACCCCTCAAGTATGAACCCATCAAGACGCCCATTGCTCCGATGAATGCTCCCATGCTGGCGTCCGAAAAGAAAATGGTGGTTGTCTCCATCATGCGGGCAGGGCAGGGGCTATTGGACGGGATTTTGGAATTGATGCCCTCCGCTCGCGTGGGTCATATTGGGTTGTATCGTGACCCTACTACCTATGTTGCTATTGAGTATTATTTAAAACTTCCCCATGATGTCGAGCATCGAGATATATTGGTGGTTGACCCGATGCTCGCGACTGGCAATTCAGCGATTGCTGCCGTTGACCGAATCAAGGAACTGGGTTCGATGTCGATTAAGTTTTTGTGCTTATTGGCGGCACCGGAGGGCATAAAGCACTTCCACGAGCATCATCCGGATGTGCCGATTTATACAGCGGCGATTGATGAAAAATTAGATGAGTATGGCTATATTGTGCCAGGGCTTGGGGATGCAGGCGATCGTTTGTATGGCACCAAGTAACTCGTTCGGGGAAAGTGAGGGGTGACAGCCTCCCCTCTCCACAACGACCTGTTGACCGTCGTAATTTGGTCTTATCGAATGAACGCAGACTCCCTCTCGGTAGATGAGTGAGGGAGTCTTTATTTACTGATGAAACGGCAATAGAGCGATTACTACCATTCTCGGTATTGTCCCGTACAGAATTCCGTATTTTAACGGAGGAATGCATGTAGAACCTCTTGATAGGTTGAGGTAACCACACCCAACCACACACATCAGGGGGATTCGTGTCAAATCAAGTCTCAGACGGCAGTTGTATTGCTTTCAAAATAGCGCTTGAACAGCAGTGCAAACAAGGTAGAGATTTACTAGCCTTATCCGAGATTTGCCCAAAAGATAAAACTTGGGAGAAGCACAGAGCGAATGCGGATGTAGTTTCTAATTACTACGCTGGTGCTCTTACAGGTTGCTTTAATCGCTATGCTCAGCGCGTTAGCACCTGTGCCGAGTGGCTGGAGTTTCGATTGGTACCAGAGCCATCAGCAGGTCTTCTCAAGTTAAAACTATCAGATGCGCGATTTTGTCGGGTTCGTCACTGTCCGGTTTGTCATTGGTAGCTAATCAGGAATGGTTTCTGGAGTTGACTCGCCAACTGCACAATACCAGAGCTGTTGCGATCGGGGGTGTGCTGAGGCGCTATATGCAGGAGTTGGAAGAGGAACCAGAAGACCTGATTGGCAAGGATGAACAGACTGATGAGATTGATGAAGGGAGTTTGTCTTTCAGGTGGCAACGAGAGTTAAAGAAGTACAAAAGAGAGCGATAACGCCGATCAATCAGAAGAGCTATAAATTCAGCCTTGCATCAAAATTCCCAGTAAAATCTGCATCAACGCCTCCAAGTCAGTAGGAGCCCGATACAGCATTAAATCTTGAGTCACTACCTGATTCTGGCGGTGAAAACTACCAAACTGCCAGATATCCCCAGTTGTCACAGCACCATACAAGATAGGCTCATCTGACTCTACCCAACTATCCAGAGCAATTAACTCAG
>NZ_DATNPA010000177.1:0-22205 GCF_036703385.1 Allocoleopsis sp.
CCAAGGAGTCTGCCAGGACTGTAACGCTACTTCCCCAGTCGGTAATAGATAGCTGTATGAGATTTTAGATTTTAGATTTTGGATTTTGGATTGAGAAGTTTCTCCCCACTCCTCTTCTCTCCATACACACGCCGACTCAAACCCGAATTGGCAGGCGGGAAGTTCATCAGGAATACCAAGAATATCAATGGTTGTTATTTTTGGCGGTAATTGTTGGCAAAACGCCAAAGCTTGCTCTATCGTTTCAGAACCAAACCAAGGAATTGGTGCAATTTCGCCCCAACCAACTCGCCCCGTTTCATCCGTAAGACTGAGAATAATTCCTTCTCGGACTTCCCACTTGCCGTGACTCGTCGATAGGGGATGTTTAAAGGAACGTTGGTAAAGACGAAAGTCGAACTGATACAGCAAGAATGAAAATCTCCAACCTGCAACCTGGAACCTGCAATCTTAAACTTCTTGCAAAAATACAAAGAACCCCTCCCCAACCCTCCCCTTACTAAGGGGAGGGAGCAAGATTTCAAGTGTTTCCCCCCCTTTATAAGGCTACGGTGTACACACAAGTCCTCTGGTTTGTATATCAGGCGATCTTGCCCCCTAAATCCCCCAATTCTGGGGGACTTTGAACTTCCGGTTCCCCCCAAAATTGGGGGGCTAGGGGGGCAAAATGCAGCATTTTGAGGTTGATCGGGAGATGTGTGTACACCGTAGCCTTTATAAGGGGGGATTAAGGCGGTAGATTCGACTTTTGCAAGAGATCTCTTCAACCTTCAACCTTCAACCTTCAACCTTCAACCTTCAACCTTCAACCTGCAACTCTCACAATCAGCCACCGAGTACAAACCCCAACCCTAAGAGTAACCCGCTGAAAAAGTGCATTCCGACAGCAATAAACTTAGAATTGCTCACCTTTTCCGGTTGGTCGTGATACTGGTGGACATGCCGACATAACTTGAGGGCAACGGGTAAACTCGCCAACGCCAGCAACGTCCACATGGGGAACATCCCTAATAGGACAAACAAGCTCGTAAACGCATAAACGCTACCACCAGCCCACCATAAAACTTGAGAACCTCGCTTCGTACCCAAGCGAACAATTGGCGATCGCTTTCCGGCGGCGATGTCATCCTCAACCTGGTGAAAATGGGAGCAAAACAAAATAATACTTGTAGCAATACCCACCACAACCGACGCCGCCAGACAGTTCATTGACCAACTTTGCGTCTGAGAGTAATACGCTGCTGCGACTGCCATTGGGCCAAAGGTGACAAAGCAGATAATTTCCCCTAACCCCTGGTAACCGAAGCGAAAAGGAGGTCCCTGGTAAGTGTACCCCAAGGCACAGCACAGGAGGACGATCGCAATGACGGTAAAGTCTCGCTGCCAGAGTGCGATCGCTACAATCCCCAGGATGCCTACTGCTAAAAATAAATTGCTTAACCAGAAAATTAACCGTTTATTTCCTGTTAAATTTACCAAAGAATGGGCTTTATTTTTATCAATCCCTGTTTCGGAATCAAAGACATCATTGCTTAGATTGAGCCAAGCAATAATTAAAATCGCTGACATTAAGAATGTAGAAAAAATTCCCAGATTAATGCTGCGATTTTCCGCATAAGCAACAGCCGTTCCGACCCAAATGGGGATAATGGCAACGCTGTACATCGGTGGCTTAATGGCGGCTAGCCACAATTTACTGTTTGACTGTTCAACCAGACTTGTAGTCATCAGACCGAATGGATAAACTTACTAAAAAGAATTTGATACAATTTTTTGCGTTGTTTCTCAGGATGAACGTTGGGAAAGGAAGTCAGTTAATGACGTGACTTACTCCCGTCCTGGTGTAGGATTTGCAGTTTATACCACCCTACCCACACCACTGGCAACACTTGGTATCATCCAGTATCAACGAGTCGGTGAGCGTTTCTTCGGTACGATAAGTAAGTCGGCATTACAGAACTGCTCATCTGTGCTGTCGGTAGAGCCTTCAGCCACTCAACCGCTTTGGAGGTGACTGGGCGGCACTCAAGGCTCAACAAGGTGTCAATCGACACTAGGGGTTAGGTAAGGAGCAAGTATCTCCCTTTAGACATCCCACCATTGTTAATGAGACTTTAGAACAGAACTTCAAAAAACTTTACTATCTGAAGCTTCTATGCCAGTCACCCCCTATCGCACCAATCTCTTTCAAGACCGCAAAGAGCTGCATCAACTTCTCTTCACCGGAAAACAAGAGTCCATCGCCAAAGGTTGCCCGCAGATTGTTAGTATTTCTCAAGAAATTGAACCCCTTGACCCGTTAGCTGTGCTTCAGGCGATCGCAAAACCCGACCAACTTCAAGTCTACTTTGAAAAGGTCAGTAAACGAGAAGCGATCGCCGCCATTGATGCCACCCTTTCCCTAAAAATTGAAGGTGCCAATCGCTTCAGAAAAGCACAGCAGTTTATCCAAGAAACCCTAGCTAACACCCTCCCTGCGGGTAACCTTACCCTACCCTTTTCGGGCCCCCATTTCTTCTGTAGCTTCACCTTCTTTGATAAAAAACAAGCCATTCACTCTCCCTTCCCGGCGGCTACAATTTTCTTACCGCGCTGGCAAATCTCCTCTTATCAAGGGAACTGCGTCGTTGTTGCCAATGTGGAAATCCATCCTGAAATTAATCTGCAATTATTAGTAGAACGGTTATGCAGCCAGCTCAGACGCATTAGTTGGTACGAGCGAAGAGTTTCCAATGTGTTCGAGATTACGCCGCATAAAATTATCAAGCCAGCCCCCCAAAATGCAGAGCGTTTCCAGTCCTCTGTTGTATCTGCCTTAGAATCCATTCGAGCGAATCAATTGAGAAAAATTGTTCTAGCTAGTGCCATTGATGTCCTCTCTCCACAACCTTTTAATCTCATTGAATCCTTAGATACGCTGCGAAAGCGTCATCCCGATTGCTATATCTTTTCCAGTAGTAACGGGAAGGGGCAAAACTTTATCGGTGCGAGTCCCGAACGTCTAATTAGTATTCGCAAACATCAGTTAGAAGTCGATGCCTTGGCCGGTTCTGCACCGCGAGGTAGAACCACAACAGAGGATGCCGCTTTCGCCTACCGATTGCTCAGTAGCGAAAAAGAGCGGCGAGAACACCAATTTGTGATTAATTTTATTGTCGAACACCTATCGGAATTGGGTTTGATTCCCCAAATGCTGCCAACTCCCCAACTGCTCAAACTTTCTAATATTCAACATTTGTGGACGCCTATTCAAGCGGAAATGTTGGCAGACATCCATCCCTTAGAAATCGTTGCCCAACTGCACCCTACCCCAGCGGTTGCAGGCGTTCCCACTAAGATGGCGCAAGAACAAATTTGCCGCTACGAAACCTTCGATCGCACCCTCTACGCTGCCCCCTTAGGTTGGGTTGATTATCAAGGAAATTGTGAATTTATTGTCGGCATTCGTTCTGCATTAATAGAAAGCGAGAAGCCCTCCCGCCTCTTTGCCAGCGCTTATCGAGCAAGACTCTATGCGGGTGCAGGTATTGTTGCCGGTTCTGACCCGAACAAAGAATTAGCAGAAATTCAACTCAAATTACAGGCACTTTTAAAAGCTTTATTGTAAACAAGTTTACCAGTTGCTATTGATTATTAAGGTACCAGACCCAAAATCACAGCCTTGGCATCTTGTCCATGCGTAAGTCTGTCCTTTGGCATTCCTCGCAGGATATCAGAAACGGCCTGAGCCGTAGGCAATGGCGGGAGTTCATCCTCACCTATCCTCAGGTAGAAATTGGATCAATCCGTAGGGAGGAGGGGATTGCTGAAAAAGCTCGATAGTCTGGAACATGTCCACGTTTAACAATGCGTTTCATCACACAGACCCCGACTCTTGCATGTGCCAAATTGGAAGCTCTTTTTAGCTCTGAAATCGATGGGATACGATCGCACTAACGAATCTTAGTCAGTTTTGTTTGTGGGCGATGTGAGGAGTCTTTGAACCCGACCAAACTGTAATGCAAGGAGAAACAGCAATGATTCCACCTGCCTCAATTCGACAAAAATGGTCGCTCCTCGCGATCGCGGCTCTATTCCCTGTCACCTTAATGGGTGTTAGTCTTCAAGAGCAAACGGCTCAAGCTCAACAACAATCTTCTGCAAATAAGTCAGTAGCTCTACCGGATGGCGTTTACCTCTACGGTAATTCTCCTGATCCCAATCAACTGGCTCGTCACTACGTCGTCTTTGAACGTCACAAGGGTGGAGTTGTAGGCGCATTCTACTCACCACAATCCGAATTTACCTGCTTTGCTGGAGGTATGCAGGGGACTCGATTAGAAGTTGAGGCACTGGTGCCGGAGCAACCCAAACCCAAAGAAGTCAGGGCACAATTGGCTAATTTGTATCCACTTCAGCGCGTTAGTGCAAACGACCGCCGAATGCTGTCTGTTTGTAAACAAGAGACGATCACCCTGGCGACGCGTCCATAAAGAGCTATCCCTATGATCATAGACATAGAACTGGAACAAACAGAAGCCGCACTAGGTGGAATTTCACTGACTTAAGCAAAAAGTGGTCATTCTTCGGAAAAACCCGGATTGGGGGGGTTCCCCCCAAACCCCCCACTGGGGGACGGAGTGCCTACCTAGAGACCCCCTGCACAAGGATTGACGGGTTGGATGAAATTTCTTAAGTCAGTGCCATTCGCACTAGGTGAGAGTGATACACGACATAAGTGTCTATGAGCGCTCAATAGTTGCTCACTGTTCACTGCTCACTGAAATAAAGTTGCCGCCGCCGGACATGATAAGTGGGAAACGTGCCATATTCTTTAGCCAAGGGCGTTTGTCCAACATAATCACAGGTGAAATCACTCACCCCTTCAGAAGCCGCGATCGCAGCGAAAGCCTGACTCGCGTAAACCTTCCCCGGTGGTGCGATCGGCTCAATCCGTGCTGTATGGCTGACATGAGTCCCAATATAGTCTGTATGTCCCGTAATCGGGTTAATGTGTCGGTAGACCGGGCCAGCATGTAAGGCAATTCGCAAACTTAAATCCTTGGGTAGCCCTTTGGCTGACCAATCAGTACTTTGAATAAAGTCACACAATTCTAAAGCGCAATGGCCTGCTTGTTGTACATCCGAAAACACGAAATATAGAGCATCTCCCCAAGTATTTCTCATCATCGGCTGATAAACTGAGCGAGCGATTAAATCAGCAACAGCACCTAAAAAATGTTGCATAAAGGGGAAGAGTTGTTCTTCCGTCAGATGGGAATATTTGACCACGTCAGCAAACAGCAGCGCCAGAATCTGCCGAGAAAATTCTGGTGCGGGAGTCCCAGGGGTGGAGCCCGAAGCGATCGCACCCTCATCCAATCGTTCCTCTCCACCCATTGACAAATTCAACGATTCGTGTTCCAGAATCGATTCAAGGTCGATCACTTCCACCTCATCACCCCATTGCTGCCAATGCTTAATCGCGCTAGCCGTTCCACCAGGGTCATTACTGGGTTTGCCATTCCAAACGGCAAGGGGTATCACTTCTGTATCCAGCTGTTCGGCTCGCATCTTGGCTAACCCATGCAGCAACCGATTCGTATACTCGTATAAAACCTCACCCTCTTGCTGCTGATGATTGGAGGCAACAATTACCTTTGTGGCTTTTTGGGTCACGCGATCAAACCGCTCCACCCAATTCCCATCGGGGGTAATATCCACCGCATCTTTAGTAAACTGCTCCCGGTCATAAGGCAGTAGAATGTGAGCCTCACCCTTGAGTTCTAGAATGGCCTCCAGAAATAAGATATCGGAACCGCAGGCTGCCGAAGCATAACCCAATCGAGCATCAAGTTGATAGAGGCGATCGCGAATAGCTTGGTAAACCTTGGATTCTAATGAGGGTGGAAATCGGGGAGTTGGGCGCGATCGCTGGTCAATCATGTGTCCACTAAAGACCACCACACGAGGAACCGGGAACCATTGCTTGATACGTTCACTACCACCTTCTAAGTATTGCACCAGTAAAGTCGCATTACGACGGCTGGAACTTAAATCCCCAAACCGCCTCTCACCCACTTGTACAGCTTGAGCATACCAGTCTTGAGCCTCTGTCCACTCCCGCAAAATCAGCGCCGCTTCGCCCAAGGTTGCCAGCAGCCAATATTCGTCACTCCTGCGTTCAGAATCAGGCTTCAGTTGTTGTAAACATTGCTGGCGAACCGCCCTTGCCAATTTTCTAGCGTGGTCTTCTTGTCCCATCAACATCGCCATCGTTGCCGCATTGATGCCCGTCCAAACACTGCCACTACATTGATACGCTTGTTCATACCGAGAGGCCGCTAACCCCAGTTGGCGGGTTCGTTCTTCTGAGTCTGTGGCTTGTATCCAAAGGTCTTTGTGAGTACGAGCTAAAAGACCAAGTGTTTCTTCATCACTGTGTCCAGATTCAAGCAGCTTTACTAATAGAGAGTTAGCGGGTTGCGTTGCACCACTACGCGCCAGAGACAACGCCAAAAGTTGCTGCAAACGCAGATTGTTAGACCAGTGTTTCAGTCCTTCCGTCAGGACATCATAGGCCATCAAGGGTTCGCCCAACTGGAGGATAGCGTCACCAATCACCTGATAAATCTCTGGTGTACGAGGTTGCAGCTTGATGGTTTCGCGTTTTAGCGCTAACAGTGAGCTTAAATTGAGTTCAGATGAACTTTTGAGGGTCTCTAGAACCAGAGCAATGTCTTGGTCTTCAACGGAGGCCGAATTTTGAAAGGTTGTATTGTTGCCCTCAATTCGGTAGCCCAAGGCTAGAAGCGTCTTTATGATTCCGAGAACGGTAAGGCGATGGGATTGCTTTTCAGTGTCCGGTAGTTCCTCATAGGGCACCAGACAGGGATGATTCTTACGGATATCATCTTGCTGCCGCCCATATTCCCAGCCTTCGGCAAATCGCTGCTGCACCCAGAGTTCATGAATATTCTTCGCAAGTAACTCCGTCAGCTTTTGGTGTTCTGCGCTTAGGGTGACGTTTGACGTGTCTATCGGCTCTGGCTTGTAATTCAAGGGCTTCTCCGAACTCAAGTGCAGTAACGTTCTCCTCATTATTTAGCACGCTTCGCCCTTGACTGCCTGCTCTAGGAAAAGTACATCCACGTTGGTTAATATAGCCAACTCGGTTTTGAGAAATCAGCGATCGCAAACTTGTAGGTTGGATCTAGTTAAGTACGGGATTATCTGAAGAACAACTCTGAGGTAGAAAACAGCGATTCCCTACAGGATGGCTATGCGCTAGCGCACCATGCTACGCAAACGCTTCACGCCATCTCTGCGATGGTATCACAACTCAAAAATAGCAGGCTTGAGAGCTAAAACACCGAGTTTTTTTGTGTCGGTGTGCCCTAAATTTTTGAGTACTTTGATACCAACTTGTGGTCAAAGATAGCAGCTTCTCTTCCCCTGCTCCCCAGCTCCTCCAGCCTTCCCTGCTCTTACTATTTACTACGTTTGAATACAACTTGGTATAAGTGAGTAACTCGGTGGGCTTTAGGCATTCAGCCACTCCTTTAGTAACTGTTGTGTCATGAAATGATGAATGAAGTGTCAAGTTTTCTTAAAGATTTTATTTAACTCTGAAAAAATTTTTGACAATATAAAGATTTATTACAATTGTGCTTCAAGTCACAATTGTAAGAGTTTAAATATTGTCAATCTACCTTGAACTGGTGCAGTGGGCAATTCCTTAAGTATTTAAGCGAAATCCCAGTTTTATAGTTTCAAAAGCTATTCATTGAAGTTGTTCAACTTGTCACGCAGTAGTAGAAATAAGGTATAGGCATGAAGATTACGTTTGTAAAAGCCGGTGGGTTTAATCTTTCCGGTGGAGATCGAGTGATTGCGATGTATGCAAAGCATCTGAAAGATCGTGGTCATGAGGTGTTGGTCCTCGCTACTCCTCCAGACCATCCAAGTCTTTTTGATCAGCTACGAGGGTTGCTCAAGGGTGAGAAGTTGAGGTTGAAGAAGAAGAAACTAGCCTCTCACTTCGACAATCTGGATATTCAATGCCAAGTAATCGATCGCATCCGTCCGATTACAGATGCTGATTTACCGGATGCCGATGTGGTCATTGCAACCTGGTGGGAGACGGCGGAGTGGGTAGCAAATCTATCTCAAGCCAAAGGAGCAAAAGTTTACTACATCCAACATCATGAGGTTTTTGAGTATCTACCAATACAAAGGGTGGCAGCGACCTATTCACTGCCGATGCACAAAATCACGGTCTCGCAGTGGTTGATCGATGTGATGCGGACTCAGTACGGCGATCACAACGTTTCCCTTGTGTTACCGAGTGTAGATCCTGAACAATTTTGTTCACCGCCTCGTACTAAACAATCGATTCCTACGGTTGGCCTCATCTATTCTACGGCTTCGTGGAAAGGCTCGGATATTTGTCTTAAAGCCTTCTCCTTGGCGAAAAAGAAAGTACCCAATCTGCGTTTGGTTGCCATTGGGAATGCTGCCAATGAAAGCCTCCCGCCAGAGTTTGAAGACGGCTCCAGTACTGAATTTATCTACCCCGTCGCTCAAAATGACCTAAAGAATTTTTACGGCAAATGTGATGCGTGGCTTTTGGGTAGCCGCTCCGAAGGATTTGGCTTACCCATATTGGAGGCGATGGCGTGCCGAACACCAGTCATTTCAACTCCGGCGGGCGCGGCTCCAGAACTCCTGAGTGATGGTGCTGGGATGCTTGTAAAACACGAAGATCCTCAGGATATGGCTCTTGCCATAGAGCGGATGTGTAAGCTTTCTAATGGCGAATGGCAGACCATGTCTGATGCGGCCTATGCTAAGGTTCAGAATTACACTTGGGACGATGCGATCGAACTTTTCGAGGCGGCATTACAAACCGCCATCAAACGCACTAAAGAGGGTGAATTCTCAGCTCCGGAGACATTACAGGATGTTGAGTTACAACCGAAATATATTTAATCCGTAGATGAACGACTAACGACAAATTGACTCAGCCAAAGCGCAATGAGAACTATACGGCCTAACATCAAAACATGAGCTCAGATGTTGGGCTTTACCATTTCTAGAGAAATTCCAAGGTTCAAGGGGAGTAGGGAATAGGGAGTAGGGAGTCTCAAACCCACGTCTCGTAAGAACGTGGAATTGGAGCTTTGATGTTTGATTCAAGAGCCGATTGTCGGCTCTTGCTCCAAACGTTGTTATTGATTTCGTGGGCTCTAAACCCACGACTGAAGGCCTCTTTCCCCTATTCCCCACTCACGACTCCCTACTCCCCAAACCGAAGGTTTTTGTAATCAATCAAACGCCCTAGAAGCAAGGTGTGAATCAATTGGGTAAAAAGCCATAAGATGTAGGCAAATCGATCTACAGCAGGTTAATGCCCCTTGATTTTCGCAACATCAACACCGTCTGGGCGTCCATCCTGGCGGAAACTCTGAAATACTTAGGACTGACCACCGCCATCATCTGTCCAGGGTCACGCTCCACCCCTCTCGCTGTCGCCTTTGCCCAACAAAGGGAGATAGAATCTATCCCAGTTCTGGATGAGCGTTCTGCTGCCTTCTTTGCCTTGGGAATAGCGAAGGCAACTGGACGCCCCGTTGTCCTGGTTTGCACCTCTGGTACAGCAGGAGCTAACTTTTACCCAGCCATCATTGAAGCGAAAGAAAGTCGGGTACCGTTACTGATCTTAACCGCTGACCGTCCTCCAGAATTACGGGATTGCCATTCTGGGCAAACCATCGACCAACTGAAGTTATATGGTAATTATCCCAACTGGCAAACGGAGTTAACGCTGCCTTCTATGGGCATTGGCAGGCTGAGATATCTCAGGCAAACCCTTGTTCATGCTTGGGAACGCTGCGTTTTTCCGACTCCTGGCACCGTTCACCTGAATATACCCTTCCGCGACCCCCTTGCACCCATACAGCAACTCGATCCGGACACCCTCCCGTCCCCCTTTGAACTTGAAGAGTTCTTCACGGGTTTATCTCATCCCCAATTCCCCATCCCCGATTCCCCATCCCCGGTTCCCTACTCACAATGGCAAGAATGCGATCGCGGTATCATCATTGCGGGTATCGCTCAACCCCAGCACCCAAAGAAATATTGTGATGCGATCGCACATTTATCTCAAACCTTAGGATGGCCTGTACTCGCCGAAGGACTCTCACCTGTCAGGAACTATGCAGACCTCAACCCCTATCTAATTTCCACCTACGACCTCATTCTGCGTAACCAACAACTGGCGCAACAACTCACACCCAAAATAGTCATTCAAATCGGTGAACTCCCCACCAGTAAGGAACTACGCGCTTGGTTAGATCGCACCCAACCCCAACGCTGGGTGATTGACCCCAGCCACCACAACCTTGACCCCCTCCACGGGAAAACCACTCACCTGCGGATGTCTGTAGAACAGATGGAGAGATGGGGAGAGGGGAAGAGGGGGAAAAATTCCACTCCCCAGTCCCGCGTCTCCAATCCCTCAATCCCAAATTCAAACTCCAAACTCCAAACTCCCTCTTACCTGCAACGGTGGTGTGAGGCTGAAGCTAAAGTGAGGTCAGCCGTTGAGCAAAAGATGGTTAGTCTGAACGGGCTTTTTGAAGGCAAAGCGGCTTGGTTACTGTCCCAAATCCTACCACCGGAAACACCGCTATTTATTGCCAACAGTATGCCAGTACGGGATGTCGAGTTCTTTTGGAAACCCAATAACATCGGCATCCAACCTTATTTTAATCGCGGCGCTAACGGTATTGATGGAACCTTATCGACCGCCTTAGGTGTTACTCACCGTAATCGCAGCAGTGTGATGCTGACAGGTGATTTAGCCTTGTTGCACGATACCAATGGCTTCTTACTGAGCAACAAATTTGTCGGTCATTTAACCATTGTTTTGATTAACAACAATGGGGGTGGCATTTTTGAAATGTTGCCTATTTCTAAGTTCAACCCGCCGTTTGAAGAATTCTTTGCCACACCCCAAGATATCAACTTTGCTCAGTTGTGTGTTACCTATGGAGTAGAACACCAACTCATTCAGTCGTGGGAACAGTTGAGGGTGTTGCTCAATCCACTCCCTTCTACGGGCATTCAAGTGTTGGAATTGCAAACTGACCGTAAAGTTGATGCTAGATGGCGACAAGAGCAGCTGGGAAAGTTTGGCAAAAAATTATAAATCATATTCCCACTCCTCCGGGGCAGTACTTAACTCAACCTTAACCAGTTCTGTCCCGGAGGAAAGCTATGATTTGGACGGGGTGCTTTATTGCTAAATTTCAAAAATTATCACGATCAATTAAGTTCATTCACTAACTGAAGAGGCATTTATGGAACTGGAGGTAGGACTACAGCTACTACTCCAAGGGTTACCCACGATCGCGAAAATCTTTACCGGGTTACATGAAGAAAGGCTGCGTCAACTTAAGCAGCAACAAGCGAAAGGATTTCAAAAGTTTAGTCCTCATGTTCGTCAGCCAAGAAATCCAGGAAATCTAGATGTTCAGGCGTGGCGTTTTGAGCAGGAAAAATCTCTCCAACAGCAATTAGCAGCTTACAACCGAGAGACTCAACTCAGTATAGCATCCTATCAACGGGAATCAGCTCTCCAGTTACCGGAAAGCCACAGAATTCTTGATAACTGGCCTTTGAGATTATTTCCTTCGCAACTTTTAGGCTCTCATCCTAGCGATCGCAGAATTCCGTTGCGAATTTTTATCTCACCCCCACAAGTGCAGTTCGCACGATTGGGTGAAGTTGCTCAAGGATTACCCGAACTTGAGCAGAATTTAGCGCAAAGCCTTGGCGAATTTTTGAGCCAACATTATTCCCTATGCAGTTCAGAAAGACCCACAGAATTTTTAGCGGGAGCCTGGGAGAGTCAGCGTTTTCATCGAGAAGCCAGTATTAAGGCTCTGTTTGATAAATTGCAATCTGAACCGACTTTGATTTTAGAGTCAGAACTGGTGGGAGATGAGCTGAATTTCCGTATGGCCTACTGGGGTTTAGGACAGTCAACCTATTGCTATCAAACTCTGATTTCCCGGCTCGATTATCGACAGATTCTTTATGCTTCGGCTAAAAGCCGTGCTTTAAAGTGGAAAGAAACCGCCAATAAATTGTTAGCTTGTGGCGAAAGCCGAGAAGAGGTTAACCGATTGGGTGGAGATAATTCATTCAACTTAGAAGTTTTGGAAAAAGAGGAGAGATGGAAGCAGTACGGGATTGATGCGAGGGAAGTTGCCCTAGAGTATAAGGTCAACCATAAAGATTTTGCAGCCCTTTCTCAGCTCTTAATCACCTGTCATTGTTTGGTCGCTGGCTGGATAGCCGATGCTCATCATCTCATTCATCACGATGTTGCGCCCCGCTTACCCCAGTTGCTTCCTAGTTTGCTGGAAAAAACGTCTGACCAGCAACTGGTGCAAGAGGTCGTGCAAACAACAATTCTAGGTTACAAAGATATTTTTAAGGCTCTAGAAAGTGAACGTCCCTTATGGGTTCCTGAATTAGCGTTGAAATTAGCTCAAAGTTTAGCGGGATTGCCGGATAAATTTTGGGCGAAACAGCAGCTTGACTACTCGTTCCAGGCTTGGCTGAAACAGCATCAGGTGCCAGAAACTGAAGGGACTTACTCGTTAGAGGCAATGCAGTCAGCGCTGACGTTAGAAGACGAGAATTATTTGGAGAAACTCCAAGACTGTTTGAGTATCCTGGGAGAGGATAATGCGATCGCTCAAGTGAATACTCTGTTATATGCGATTGAAAACCTCAAGGGATTGGGGACTGGGGAAGCTCAAAATTCACCACTCACAATTCCAGCGTCCCATACTCTATCCCAAATTGAGACATCCCCGATTACTCCAGCCTCTCGCACCCTGAGTGCCCCTGAGAAACTTAAATGTAAATCCTTACTGGAAAAAGTTTCTCTCATCCATACACTGGATGGGTATTCTGGAAGAGCCGCATCAATTGCCGTTAGCTTGGATGGGCAAACACTGGCAAGTGGTAGTGATGACAACACCATCAAACTGTGGCATTTAGGCACCGGTGAACTGCTGCATACTCTCACTGGAGAGTCGGGAAGGATTTTGGCGATCGCATTGAGTCCAGATGGACAGATTCTCGCCAGTAGCCACAAAACCAGTGACAAGAGTTGCATCAAACTTTGGCACCTGGCAACAGGTAACCTCCTCCACACCCTAAGTGGGCATAATAAATGGATTTATTCCCTCGCCATCAGCCCGGATGGACGAATTCTGGTAAGCGGTGGGCATAAAATCAAGCTTTGGGATTTAGCAACGGGTAAACCACTAGACACTCTGGCTGGGCATAAAAAATGGGTTTATTCCCTCGCCATCAGTCCAGATGGACAGACTCTCGCCAGTAGCGGTGGGGATAAGACAGTCAAGATTTGGTCTTTGCAGTCTAACGGGCGATCGCAACCGTCGCCCCTACTTACTCTAAGTGGGCATTCTGACTGGGTGAGAACCATTGCCATCAGTGCAGATGGACAAATCCTGGCGAGTGGGAGTGACGACAGCACTATCAAGCTGTGGCATCTGAATACTGGAAAACTCATCCGGACTCTGACTGGACATTCTGATTGGGTATTGTCCCTCGCTATGACGCCCGATGGAAAAACCCTAATCAGTGGTAGTCGAGACAACACCATCAAGCTATGGAATCTGGAGACAGGGAAACTACTGCGTACCCTGACTGAACACAAAAAGTGGGTTTATTCCCTTGCCGTAACACCGGATGGACGTACTCTTGCCAGTGGAAGTGAGGATAAGACCATCAAGATTTGGCAGGCTCTGTAGAGTCATTATCTCACTCCGCTTTAACTGGATCAACGTTATTTCTTTATGCTACTAAGTTCTACCAAGTTACATTTATACGTCGCACATGCATGTTCTGGGCATCCCCGTGTCCGCGCGTCCCCGCATCTGTCTCAACTACTATGTTTGATCGCAACTTCGTATTCTAATTTATCTTGGGAGACTTACACCTGTTAAGAAACGATTTGTGCCCTTCATTGCAAGACTTACTTATCCTTAAACCTCCGGATTCATCCTTGGGAACGGTCAATATCAATCCTTGTCAATCGATTCTTACGAACTGATTGATTGCATCTCACACCAACCCCAACGATGAAAGATACGGTATTAAAACAAGCCAAAGTCTGGGGCTTTATTTGCCAGAAAGATACTCAGGGAACTTGGCAGATATTACCCCAACAGCCAACAGAACGATGGCAAATGAGATTAATAGAAGACAGATGGTTACTAATTGTAGGGAATGTTCCTCAAATTAATTTTTATCCCCACGAAGCGATCGCTTTCTTAGAACTCCGTCGCTCTTAACTGAGGAGCTTTTACCTTCTTCAGAGACCAGTAGGTGCAAGATTCCCCATGAGGTCGCTCTAACTCCGCCATTTTTGATTCCCCATTCCCGACTTTCAAGAAAGAGCTGAGTCTAACCCTACTAGCTATTTTTTAAGTTTATTTGTTTCAACTTCGGGTGTATTGACGGATTTTTTTTGCAAGGCTGCTAATAACTGGGTTCTTACTTCTCGCGCCCAGCACTCAAAATCAAAGTTATCGGTAAACTCGCTGAGTTGTGCCTTAACGGGCGATGAGGATTGGGGATTTTTAAGATTGGTATTCATTGTTACGTAGTGTTGCACAGCAATGACTAGATTGGAACAGACAGAGAAGGTTATTCCTGTATCGTAAGGCATAATTCAGAGCTGATTATGCAGTAAAGGCAAAAGTTTGATGCAGTTAACGAATAATTCCAAGCGAAACCCCTAGAGCAGCCTAATAGGGGCAAGAATATATTAAATAACTCTTAAGCTATTAATTAGTTTAGCATTTTCCATGTATCAAACTATCCCAGCTAAAAAAGCTAATACTTTTTCGAGGATGTCCAGAGGTTTGTTTGGGATTTAGTTACAGATGAGTCTGCTCCTTTAACCTTTCCCTTTTCCTCGACTTCTGCCATCAATCAGTCTATTGATAAGTTGCTGTGCATCTAAGCAACCCTAGGACATATTTTCAAACCTCTGGTTAGGATGCACCATCTTGGAAGATCCCCCTAAATCCCCCTTAAAAAGGGGGACTTTGAGTTTCTTTCCCCCCTTGAGAAAAGGGGGGTTAGGGGGGATCTCTGGGGCGAGAAAACACACCCTAATTTATAACAGTCTTTCTGAACTCTCCCACAAGAACTAGGCTAGACATCAACGATTTCTTGAAAGCAATGGTGAATTGTCGTCTGCCTAAAGATAGATTAGTAGACCCCTTTTTTGATTTATAACTGATTCTTAGTCTTACCTTAACGAGTCGTTAAATAATTGCGGCTTGTGCTGGAAAATAAACAGCTGAGCGCTATGGAATTTCCGATTGAAGCCCAGCACGAATTCAATTCCAGGGGTGTCCCCTGCTATCCCAGATGAGAAGAAAAGGAAGAGGGGGTCTGATGCCATGAGCAACGGAAAACAGACCAAGAATTTCCAATCCAAAGCCAACCAGCGAACTGAAGAGTGGCGGCGTCTTTTTGCGGAACTGTTCGGCACCTTTATGCTCACACTGGTGGCGGCGGGTGCCGATGTGATCGAAGCTGCAACGCATCATGAATTGGGACATGCAGCGAAGGTTGTGGCACCTGGGCTGTTGGTTATGGCAATGATTTATACCGTAGGAGAGATTTCAGGGGCACATTTTAATCCGGCTGTAACACTGGCGTTTGCGATACGTCAGGACTTTCCCTGGCGACAGGTACCACGCTACTGGTTGGCTCAACTGCTCGGTGCTGTCTTAGCGGCGATATTCTTGCGATCGCTATTTGGCAATGTGGGACATCTAGGCGCAACGCTTCCCGACGCTAAACAGGGCGTTATCCCGGCATTGGCGATCGAAATCGTGCTAACTTGCCTGCTAGTGAGTGTAATTTTGGGTACAGCGAAGCAGCATCGCCTTGTAGGCCATAATGCTGCAATTGCGGTGGGTGGCACGATCGCACTTTGTGGCTTGTTCGCTAGTCCCATTAGTGGTGCTTCCATGAACCCAGCCCGTTCTCTTGCTCCTGACTTAGTGGCTGGCACCCTTGGCAGCACTTGGATTTATCTAGTCGGGCCGATCGCAGGCGCACTCCTAGCCGCTGCGATCGCATGGAACTTACATGGCAACCCAAGTCACTCAGAGGTTAAAGCGGCTAAAGGCGATCGTTCGGAGCAGATGCAAGATTGAAGCAGTGAACAGTGAGCAGTGAGCAGTGAACAGTGAGCCGTCTGACATGCCTACCAACCTTTCTTCAGGTCAGGAGATACAGCAGATTCGGAGTTTATGAGGTACAAACATGAACATCAAACCTTTGTGGTCGGGCATCTAAGTGGAATGGCACTGACTTAAGAAGTTCTTTACCTCACCAAGGAACCCTTGTGCAGGGGGTCTCTAGGTAGGCACTCCGTCCCCCAGTGGGGGGTTTGGGGGGAAACCCCCCAATCTGGGTTTTTCTCAAAGAACGACTACTTTTTGCTTAAGTCAGTGACATTCCATCTAAGTGTGCCTCACTTATCGCTGTTGCCTTAACCTGCCATAAACAGCCGAGATTGTTTCGAGTAAGCCCAAGAAATCCCCTCTGGGTCTTGGCTGCTAGCCCATTGAGGAAAATCGGGTTTCGACTTTCTGCGGCTGATGGTTGTGGTACTGACTTTTAACCGATGAGCTAAGGCAGCGGCTGTTAAAGGTTCAGTCTGGACTTTTTGTGAACCATTCATAATGTGGTGATGGTGATTTTTAAACCCATTGGATGAGTCACTCACTCCTAAAGTTAAACTCTCGCAGCTTGTTTCTAAAGGTTGTGGTACATCGGTTGAGATTTCAGCCGTTGGCGGTTGCTCAACCACAGACTCAACCATTTCCACAGGTTGCGAACTATCACCCTCTTCCTCTTGGCTATCCATATCGAGACTAGCGGCGAGTTGATCGAGCTCCTCACTCTCTGTTAGCAAGGGTCGTAAGCCATTTAACCCTGCGATGACGGTTGAGCCATTGTTAACTAATGTTGCCGCTAGTGGGTCAATCCCGATCGCTACCGCTAGAATTAATGCCCCTAAGTTAGGGATGGCAACGATACCCGTATTTTGATGGATAAGTTGCAGCGCTTGTCGAGCGATCGCGATCGCTTCTGGCAACCCCCGCAAGTTATTTTCCATCAGCACCACATCGGCAGTTTCCCGTGCGACATCGGAGCCATTGGCGAAGGAAACAGAAACATCGGCATACGCTAAAGCCGGGGAATCATTAATCCCATCGCCAATAAAAGCAACGGTTTTACCTTGAGTGTGTAACTCTTTGACGACGGCTACCTTCTCCTCTGGGAAAGCTTCAGCATGAGTTTGACCGGGTTCGATTCCCAATTCCTCTGCTACTGCGATCGCGGTTTGCTTCTTATCACCCGTCAAAAGGTGAATCTCCATCCTTGCCGTCGTCCGTAACGCTTTAATCACCGCCCGACTCTCTGGACGTAAGGGGTCACGATACGCAATGAAACCCAGCAATTCACCATTGCTTGCCACGTAGATTACAGAATGACTCCCTGCGTGTAGGTGCTGCTGTTTTTGCTCAAGCGCCTCTAAGTTCACTCCGTCTTGACGCAAAAAGCGATCGCTACCCACTAAAACCGTTTGTCCGTCAATTTCTGCCCGGACACCCAGACCAATATGGTAGTCCCACTGACCACGCGGCAAGATTTTCGCACCTTGTTTCTCGGCATAACGTGCGATCGCATCGGCTACGGGATGGGTGAGGCGTTGCTCTGCGGCAGCTGCCAGTTCCAGCATCTGCAAGGTGGATATGGATGGACTTACCGTCTCCACTTGGACAACAACCGCTTCACCTTGGGTGAGTGTCCCAGTCTTGTCGAAGACAACTGCATCAACTTGAGCTAATTTTTCTAACGCTCTGCCACTGCGAATTAATATTCCACGCCGTGCGGCATGAGTTAGTGCGGCTAAAACGGTGGTCGGTACAGAAACACGAATTCCTGTCGCAAAATCCAGCGTTAAAACTGAAGCCGCACGCGCTAAATTCCGGGTAAAGGCAAAGACAACACCAGACAAAAACAGAGTTGGAACTACGGCTTGATTCGCAATGTTTGCCGCATAATTTTCGATGCGAGTATCGTGGACGGGTGCATCTTGCATGATTTTAATAATCTGTCCTGCACGAGTCTCGGCACCTACCTTTTCTGTGCGGATATACAGTTGTCCCTCCCGCACTAGAGTCGATGTATAAACGGCCTGTCCCTTTCTTCGCATCACAGGCATCGATTCGCCGGTCAGTTTTTGCTCATCGATTAACGCTTTACCCCGGAGGATGTGACCATCGACAGGAATTTGGTCGCCTGGATAGACAATAACGACCTCACCCTGTTGGACTTCATGGATAGAAATTTGATGTTTTTCTCCATTGCGTTCAACCCAAACCAATTGTTTTAGGGAATCGAGAAGATCGAGGGTTTGCAGTTTAGACGACTTAGCTGTTTGGTCACGAATGGCCTCACCGATTTCCACCAAACAAATCATGATCGATGGGCTAATAAACTGACCTTGCAAAGTGGTGATGGTAATGGCAGCCAGGTCAAGAAAATCAATATTGAGTCGTTTCTCAACCCAAATGCTCTCAATGGCTCGTTGAGCAACGGGTAAGGCCGCGATCGCAATCGTTCCTCCAATAATCACTGGAGGAATCGGTAAGCCCAATGGCCCACCAAGTAAGGAGAGAGTCGCGCTCAAGGCAGGAAGAGCGAGCTGAGATACCAGATTCAATTCTTGCTCTTGCTCTTGCTCTTGCTCTTGCTCTTGTGGCGTAGCGTTGACATCGCTGGGAATGTTGATTTTATGAGCAGTCTGTATCAGATCGAGTAGATGCAAACGCATCGTTTCATCGGAAATCTTACCAACTGCATAACTAATCGCAACTGATGCGGCGGTTGGGTTGATACGTACCTCTGTGACCTTAGCCTCAGCTTCCAGTAATACTTGTAATTTCCGCGTATATTCAGCATCTTCTGCAATCCTAGGAATCCGAAAACGTATCCGTCCAGGAATTTCATGGATGATTTGGCAATTTATTTCTGAATCCTGCGCTACGGAGTGATTGTTTTCTACAACAATTGCTGATTTTCCATTCAGCTCTACAGTCGTACTTTGAGACGTTTTGATGGGTTTTGATGTTGGCTTTTCTGTGTCCAGATGTTTGATAACTTCACGGGTTACATTCTGGGTAATTACGAACAAGGGAAATGCCACAGCTCCCTCTACCCCCAGTGCGCCTGTAACGACCATCCCTGCCACTAAGGGAATGAGCGATCGCGATACGTTCTCAAGTTTCCACGGTGGTTCAGTCTGCTCGCGCAAAAAAGAATCTGATTTCAGTTCCGCCAACGGCTCAGTGTTGCCCGATATCTGTGATACTCCTACCGCCTGAAGTATTTCTAACGTTTGGGGTAAAGATAAAGCACTATCATCAAATGTAACAACCAAACTATTTGTTGTTGGGTTCATTCGCACTTCACAAACGCCGTCCTGCCGCCGCAGTTTTTGAGCTACCTGATTCAAGTCGGGTACAAGGCTGCTGTCTGTGATACGTAGCCGCACGCGACCCGGAACAGCATGAACAACTCGGAGTTCGCTCTCCGAAGGTTGTGCAAGAGTTTGTGTCATTTCTATTGAGTCTTTTTGAGTACTATGGGTGATGTTTGTTGGGTGTTCAGGGGGAGATTCAGATTAGGCGAACCCTTGAACCTCCCCCTGTATTCAGTTATTTTCTGAGAATGGCGATGCGCTTGGTGTATTGCCAGAGGTTATCGCTTTTGTTTAGTTCAGCGAAAAGCCCTGCATTTCGGTACGATGCTTTTCGGATTTATCGCCTGTGTTGCTACTTTGTGAATGTGTAGGCGACGGCTCCGTTGTATAGTGCAGTTTAATGAAGCTATCGAAAGCATACCATGCTAAGACATACCACGGTGCTGTCTCAAATTCCCAGCCAGTTCGGAGCAATTCACGCACTGCCAAAGTCGCCAGCCCAACAGGTACCAGCAACCGCAAATCAACGACTCCATTGGTCGCCTGTCCAACTCGTTCATTGAGGTCTGACAGAGCACTGGTTAAGTCTGTAGCGACCTCAGATTTTCCTGCGCTAGACGGCAACTCCACATCAGTAACCTTACCAAGGACAACGCCTAAATCCTGCAAAATCGCAGAGAGGTCATCCAGGCTACTATCCGTATGATCATGATGGACAACGATACTGCCAGTCTGGACGTTAGTCTTTACCTCCTGAACCCCAGGATGTGCTTTGATTGCATGAGCAATTCTTGCCATTTCCTGAGGGTTACGGCGCTTATGGGAGACTCTTAACCTTGTCCGACTCGGTGTGTTACTAACAACATGGGTATGTTTCGGTTTGGTCATCTCACAGATATAGAAAACTCTATCTCACCACTAGTCGCTAACAACGATAATTTCAGGTTGGTTGGGATCGAGTTGAGATTTAGACTCTTTCTGGTCTTGGGCTAGTTCCGCCTTTGCCTCTGCCACTAGATCTTCAAAGACCTCGGTTGCCTCTGCAAAGAATTCCTTACCCTTCTCCGAAAGTAAGAGTCCCTCTTTGATTGCCGCCTTGGCTAAGGGTTTAGCGGCTCCTGCCAGGGCAGGAATGACTATTGGTGCGAGGATTGCAGCTCCGATGGTTGCCGCAATGCCAGCAGGGCCAGCTTCAAAGTCAAATCCATCAAATCCTTTAAAGATGTCCTCAAGTGCCATAGTGTTTCCTCCCGGCAAACTCTAACTACAGAATACTTAGCATACATATAAAGGTTAAGAGAATATCCCGCCTATAGATATAAAAAGGTTAAAAAATTCATGTAACTTTAGATGCTTAGAAGGATAACTAGAATACATCTTTCTGCTGCAAAATCCTTTAGGTAGGATGATAACGATAAGTAGAGCTTGCTCTGGATGTGTCAGTAATGACTGAAATGAAATTCAGTAGACAAGCGCGACGCAGCAAGTTAGCTTGGGTGAAGATATCACTTCACAACGGACTGAATGCGATCGCTTTTTCCTCGCTTTTTTCTTAACCGAATCTTAACCTAAAATTAGGCAAGAAAAAGCGCCCCAGTTGGGAGCGCTCAACAACCACATTACGAAACTGAACCTTAGATGATTTCGACTCTAGCGGTGAATGGCTCAAACTACAAGTGCTACTAGCGCTTCAATTGCCACTAGAGGGCTGATTTAGTAATAAAACTTGACAAAGTGACACTTCTGAATAAACAACAATCAGCTAATTAGACTCCAGCTCGGGCGTTGCATAATGGAGCTATGAAATCAGGTAAAGCGCGATGCATTAGAGCTGTGGCTGTATGCGTTCCCAGCTAAAAGGGCCGAAGGTGTTAGGACCTACGGCATTGTTCACTTTCGGGTTGATCGTCAGCTTCAGCCACTCAAACGGGAAAGTGCTGCCGTGTACAACAACGCGGTGGAAGTTGGGCACATCGTACCCTGGATGAATAGAAGCGACAGAAGTGCAGGTGGCTGACCCTTCCGATGTGCAGGGGGCTGTCGGTGAAAGGGGGTTATCTGAGCGGTAGGTGTGCGAGTCGCCGTTGAACATGAGTACAGGTTTGCCAAACGTAGTGGCATGTGAGGCGATGCTCTGAACCAAGGACTCGTATTGATTTTGGTGAGCAGCCCCTTTCTCCGTGTCCCACATATCGGCCTGTGCCACGATCACTATAGCCTCAGCATCGTAGGCAGCAGCAGTTTGGAAGGCGGCGTCGAGCCAGCGAAGATCGGCACCCGTCCGTTCGCTGGCCTCCTTAATCTGTGCGGCGCTGGCGGTGGGCGCACCGTACCATACGTCTTGGTCGTTGTTCGAGCCACCAGGCAGGTTAATGGTCACGAACAGTACTTTCGACTGCATCCAGATCACGTTCTCGACAAACTTTGCATCGGTCGGGTACGCGGGGTCAAAGTATTTAGCCTGTGACTGTACCTGCTGCTTGCGTCCGCCCAGTGAGTATCCGGGGTTGGCGAAGAAGATTGATCGGATGAGTTCGAGGTTGGCGATCGGATCGCCGCCAGCATAGTCAACGAGGTTGCCCTGCGCGTCGCGTACATAGTC